>USHS01000233.1 GCA_900554585.1 uncultured Collinsella sp. | reverse complement strand
GTTCGGTTGAATTGAAGTGCTCATAGATATCTCCCTTTGCATTGGTTGCTTTACTGGGACAGAGTATGAGCGCTCATATGGCCATCGCAAAATATACGTTTATAACAGTTTGATATAGATGCTTCCTATATCAGTTTGGACTGCCATAAAGAGATTTGACCCGTGCAGAATGCAGCAGTCTATATGTGCTGGCGAATCGCGTCGATATAGGCCTGCCCGTAGCGCGTAAGTGTCGTGTTCTTGCGCGTGATGATGCCGATCTCCATGTACTCGTCTACATCAAGCGGAATCGAGATGATACCCGGCCCGTTGAGCTCGTGACTGATCACGCCTGAGCATACCGTGTAGCCGTTGAGGCCCATGGCCAGGTTGAACAACGTCGCACGGTCGCGCACGCGGATATTCTTGCGGCGCTCAAACGTCGAGGTCAGTTCCTCGGAATAGTAAAAAGAGTTGTAGCTACCCTGCTCGTAGGACAGGAAGGGATAGTCCTCCAGGTCCTCGAGCGTCACACTGGAGCGGCCCGCCAGCGGATGGTCGGCGCACACAAAAACGTGCGGCGTGGCGCAGAAGAGCCCTTCGAACACGAGCTCGTTGGCCGCCAGCATGCGCTCGATGACCTCGCGATTGTGCTCCGACAGATACAGGATGCCGAGTTCGCTTTTCATATGCGCGACGTCCTCAATAATCTCGTGAGTCTGCTCCTCGCGCAGGGTAAAGTCGTAGCGCGCGGCATCAAACTCACGAATCACATCGACAAACGCATTAACGGCAAAGGAATAATGCTGGCAACTCACACTAAAGTGCGGCACCTGCTCGGACGCGCCCTTGTACTTACCTTCGAGCAGATCGGCCTGGTCAAGCACCTGTCGCGCGTAGCCCAAGAAGGTCTCGCCCTCTTCGGACACAATGACGCCCTTGTTGGTGCGCTCAAAGATGTGCACACCCATCTCGTTTTCGAGATCGCGGATCGATGCGGTAATCGAAGGCTGCGACACAAAGAGCCGGCGCGAGGCCTCGGTGATACTGCCGCATTCGGCAACCTTGACGACATACCTGAGCTGCTGAAGCTTCATAGCTTTCTCCCTAGACGTTCGTGACGTCGAAACCCGTCGCATCCATCTGACGCATAAACGGCGGCATCTCCCCCGTCGCGGCACAGGCGGCAATCTGATGCAGAGCCCCGGCAACCGCATCGTCTGCCGCAGCGCCGATATGCCAGCGCGCGGCAGCCGTGACAGCCTCGTTGGCATTGGCGACTGCAACGGAGTTGGGAACGGCATCGATCATGGGCAGATCGTTATCGGAATCACCGAACACGGCCACCTCGTCGGGCGTCAGGCCCAAAGCGCGCGCCAGCTCCAGCGCAGCGCAGCCCTTGTCCCAACCGGCCGGAAGGATGTCAAACAGGCGCACGCGGTTGTTGGGAAACACAAGCGAGAGCTCCGGCACCTCGGCGGCAACGCGCTCGCGTAGCTCCACGAGCTCCTCACGTGAACGGGCACTCCAAATATTCGCCTTAAACACCGGGGCATCATCGACAACAGGACGGCACGGGGCCTCTTCGCCCTTGAGCCACGCGTTGCCGCCCGACTCCATGGCGCGGCGTACGCGCTCGGGGTCGCTCGTCACGCAATAGGCATCGTTATCCCAAAAGTCATCACCCAGGCTGTAGACCTTCAGATACGTATCGTCGGTCTCTTGCTCCAAGTAGTCAGCCAAGCGCATAAGGGCGGCGTTGTCAGTCGCGCGCGAAGCGACCTCCTGACCGTCGACAAACATTACCTGGCCGTTGCAGAACGCGCCGGTCGAGAAGCACTCGACGCAATTGCGGAACATCCAGCCCATCGCGGACGGCTGGCGACCCGAAACCGGGCCAAAGTGCAGACCCGCCGCCTGCATGGCATGAATGCCCTCGATGGCGTAGTCGCTGGCGCCGTCATGCCCGGCTGGAATCAGCGTATCGTCCATATCGGTCAGCACAAGTTTAATCATAAGGCCCCCATTCGTATCGGTCCTACCTATTGTAACGACCTGCCAAAATAAACCTGTCCCTTTTTGGCAGGTGCGCTAGTATAGGGAACAACAGATTCGATGCGGGAGTGCCGGCGGTGCAAACCACAAGGCTGAGAGGGCATGGGGCCCAATCCTTTGAACCTGTCAGTTAATGCTGGCGTAGGGAGCATGCCGCCTTTACAGGGGCGCTGTCTATGCACAGCGCCCCTTTTCTATGCCAAGGAGGCATGTGCAGTGATTGATTCGGAACAGCTTAAGCAAAATGTGGTCAAGGCCGTGGAGGAGATTCGCGCCACCAATCCGATGGCCGGCTCCATCACCAACACGGTGACGATCGACTTTGTCGCCAATGCTCAGCTCGCCGTGGGCGGTTCGGCCGCCATGGTCTATCTGCCCGACGAGGGCGAGGCGCTCGTTGCCGGCGGCGGCGCCATCTATCTCAACATGGGCACGCTCTTCCCCATCTACGAACAGACGATTCCCCGCGCGGCCAAGGCGGCACACGACGCCGGCAAGCCCTGGGTGCTCGATCCGGTGGGCCTGGGCATCGGTAGCCTGCGAACCCAGCTGGTAAACGAGCTCAAGCAGTACAAGCCCACCATCGTGCGCGGCAACGCCTCCGAGATCATCGCGCTCGCCGGCCTGTGGGGTCTTGAGGGCGAGGCGGCCGATCTGAGCCGCGTACGCGGTGTCGATACCACCGACACGGTCGACGCCGCCCGCGATGCCGCCGTGGCGCTCGCCCGCTACACCGGCGGAGCC
>USHS01000232.1 GCA_900554585.1 uncultured Collinsella sp. | reverse complement strand
GGGCATGCTCATGAAGGTCGAGCCCATCGCCGAGGCTATCGAGGCAATTCGTTCGGAGGGTCCCAAGCCCACGGTTGTGTTTTTTACGCCCTGTGGCGAGCCCTTTACGCAGCATGTTGCCGAGCGCCTGCTCAAAAGCGAGCGCCTGCTGTTTGTATGCAGCCGATACGAGGGCGTCGACGAGCGCGCGTATGCGTATGCCGACGAGCGTCTGTCGATCGGCGACTACGTGCTTACGGGCGGCGAGCTTCCCGCCATGGTCGTTGCCGACGCCGTCGTGCGTCTGATTCCCGGTGCCCTTGGTGACGAGATGAGCAACGTCGATGAGTCGTTCTCGACTGCCGAGGACGGTGGCCTGCTCGAGTACGCGCAGTACACCCGTCCCGCCGAGTTCAACGGCGAGGGCGTGCCGCCGGTGCTCGTGAGCGGTGACCATGCCAAGGTTGACGCCTGGCGCCGTAAGAATGCCATCGAGCGCACCTGCCGCTGGCGTCCCGACCTGATCGAGACGGCGCGGCTTACGCCCGAGGAGCGCGCATACGCGCAAGAGATTCTGGACGCGTCGTATTCGAAGAGCGAGGAGTGAGAATGGTTCCTTCGCAGCATTCCGTGCTAAAGGGTGCGTTTGAGTGGATCGCGGTCGTCGCGATCGCACTGGTCGCTACCTTTTTGATTCGCTCGTTTGTGGTCGAACCCTTTGTGGTGCCCACCGGCTCCATGGAGTCCACGATCGAGATTGGCGACCAGATCCTGGCGCAAAAGGTGAGCCTTGAGCTCGGCCAGCCCGTCAGCCAAGGCGATATTGTGGTGTTCCACAACCCCGATGGCACCTCCGAGCATGATGTTCTCGTCAAGCGTGTTATTGCCACGGCCGGCCAGACGGTCGACCTTCAGGACGGCAAGGTGGTCGTTGACGGCCAAGCGCTCGACGAGGGCTATACGACCGGCATGAGCTGGCCGCTTTCAGCCCAGGCTCCCGGCGCTCAGGTAAGCTATCCCTACACCGTTCCCGACGGGTGCGTGTGGGTGATGGGCGACAACCGCGAAAACTCTGCCGACTCGCGCTACTTTGGCCCCGTCGATCGCTCTGATTTGATCGCCGTGGCGCTTGTGCGCTACTGGCCGCTCAACCGCATCGGCACTATCGACTAAAAACCGCTATAGTACAGTACCTAACCGTGTAATCGTTTCGACGAGGGGATATTAGAGGCATGAACGCTTCATCGCTTTCCTTCCAAGACATCATCCTGCGCCTCCAGCAGTACTGGGGCGAGCAGGGCTGCGTCATTATGCAGCCCTATGACTCCGAGGTCGGTGCCGGTACCTTCCACACCGCGACCACGCTGCGCTCGCTCGGCCCCGCCGAGTGGCGCACCTGCTACGCTCAGCCTTGCCGCCGTCCTGCCGACGGCCGCTACGGCGAGAATCCCAACCGCATGCAGCACTACTATCAGTTCCAGGTGCTTATCAAGCCGTCGCCGGTCAACGCCCAGGAGCTTTACCTGGGGTCTCTTGCCGCTATCGGCCTGGACCCCAACGACCATGACGTCCGTTTTGTCGAGGACGACTGGGAGAGCCCGACCCTGGGCGCCTGGGGCCTTGGCTGGGAGGTCTGGCTCAACGGCATGGAGGTCACGCAGTTTACGTACTTCCAGCAGGTGGGCGGCATCGAGGTCGATCCCGTGCCCGTCGAGATCACCTATGGTCTGGAGCGCATCGCCATGTACGCCCAGGGCGTCAACTCCGTCTACGACCTGGTGTGGAGCTATCTGCCCGACGGCACGCCCATGACCTATGGCGATGTGTTCCTGGAGAACGAGCGCGAGTTTAGTGCCTACAACTTTGAGGTCGCTAACGTCGAGATGATGCGTCAGAAGTTTGACGACTACGAGGCCGAGTGCCACTCCTGCCTTGAGCGCAAGCTGCCGCTGCCCGCTTACGACTGCGTCATGAAGTGCAGCCATGCCTTCAACCTGCTTGATGCCCGCGGCGCACTGTCCGCGGTCGAGCGTGCCAACTACATCCTGCGCGTCCGCGCCGTCGCCAAGGCGTGCTGCGAGGCCTATATGGCCGAGGTCGCCGGAGTCAACGAGAATGCCGACCAGGAAGGCGAGGTGGCGTAAGCCATGGCAGACGCTAAGGATTTCCTGTTTGAAATCGGTACGGAGGAAATGCCCTCCGCACCGCTGAACAATGCCGTCAAGCAGCTTGGCACCATGATCGCCAAGGGTCTCGACGAGGCCGGTCTGGCCCATGGCGAGGTCCGCGTGATCTCGAGCCCGCGTCGTCTGGCTGCGCTCGTGGCCAACGTCGCCACCGCGACCGATGAGGTCCATGAGGTCAAGCGCGGTCCCGCGGCAAACATTGCCTTTGATGCCGACGGCAACGCCACCAAGGCCGCCCAGGGCTTCGCCCGCAAGTGCGGTGTGGCTGCCGAGGACCTGGTCCGTCGTGAGGACACCGACGGCCGCGAGTACGTGTTCGCCGAGAAGAACATTCCCTCCGCACCGGCTACCCCGATCCTGACGGCCCTGTGCGAGAAGACCATCGCCGGCCTGCAGTGGCCCAACTACCGCAGCCAGCGCTGGGGCCACGAGCACGCTACGTTTGTTCGTCCGGTCCGTTGGATCTGCTGCCTTTTGGGTGAGGACGTTGTGCCCGTGTCCTTTGCCGACGTGACGAGTGGCAACACCACGCGCGGACATCGCGTTCTGGGCCCCGGTGACCATGTGGTCGCCAGCCCCGCCGTCTACGAGCAGGTGCTCGAGGACGCCGGCGTGCTC
>USHS01000231.1 GCA_900554585.1 uncultured Collinsella sp. | reverse complement strand
GAGATGCTCAGGAGACTCGTGGGCTCGGAGATGTGTATAAGAGACAGGTCGCCAACGTATCGTGACCCAGCAGCGCGTTAAGCAGCGTCGACTTGCCAGCACCCGATTCACCCAAGATCATGGCGCAGCTCCCGGCGGGCACGCAGGCGCGCACCTCGTCCAGGCCACGACCCTCGGCAGAGGACGTCACGATCACGCGCACGTCCGGACCCACCAAGCGGTGCACACGGTCCAGATCGCGCTCGAGCTCATCGGCGTCGCAGCGGTCGGCCTTGGTGAGTACCACCACCGGCTCGGCATCGCAGTCGAGTGCCAACACCAGCGAGCGCGCCACGCGGTCGAGCAGTACCTCGCCGGCGCCGAGCGCCTGCACGATCAGCACGCTATCCACGTTGGAGCAAAGCACCTGACGCTCGCCGCGAGCGCGTCCGCGCCAACGCTCAAAACTCGTGCGACGCGGCAGCACGCATTCGATCACGCCCATGTCGTGCCCGGGTGCACGGCGCACCGCAACGCGGTCGCCCACGGCGGGCAGCAGGACCTCGTCCTCACCACGCGACTTGGCAAACCCCACGGCATGCTCGGCACGGAAGGTGTCATCGGCAGTCGCCACCAGCGGAAACCCGCGATCCAGGCGCACCACGGCACCCAGCTGCATCTGCTCGGACTCCTCGGCCTGAGCGCAAAATTCATTGAAGGCAGCCTGCTGGGCCTCATCGACCGGCAGGTCATCGAACGCCGGAACGTCCTGTAGCGTGTCGAGTCCCGGCACGCTTGCCAGCAGCTCCTCGGCAGATGCGGGGGCTTCGGTCGCAAGCTTCCGACGACGATCGCGCTTAGCCCGCGCCCCCGTCGTCTTTTTCTTCGCCTTAGCCTTAGCCTTGCCCACAAACGCCTCCCAGCACAAAACCACACAACTGAGCAGGTATTTTAAATCAAAAAGAGCTGGCCGGGCAAAGCCCGACCAGCTCACATACTTTCCCTCAGCCCTTTATCATCCGCGCGGGAGAAAAGCCAGCAAGGATACCGCAGGGCCCGCCCGCCGGGAGGGGTTTCCTAAGGGCACATCCCGCAGCCGCAAAGCGGCGAGGACGTGCCCGTGGAAACCCCGCAGGCCCCGCGGCCGGTGGGAGCAACGCTACTTCACGACCAAGATGTCGCAGTCGGTGTTGCGTAGCAGGAACGTCGAAATCGAACCCAGGAGCGCATACTTGATCGAGGACAGGCCACGTGCGCCGCAGAGTACCAGGTCGGGCTTGACCACGTCGAGCATCTCGTCTTTGAGCGTCTCGCGAATACGGCCGGCGCGAATCATGACCTCGACCTCGGGAATGTCGGGATTGGCCTTGGCCTCTTCGAGCTGCTTGGCGATGGAGTTCTTAAATGCCTCCTCCAGTCCGTTGACCAGATCGACCGGATAGGAACCAGCGCTCTCGAGTGCCGTGGAATCGATAACGTGGCCGATAATCAGCTTGGCGCCGTTGTTCGCGGCGACCTTGATGGCGCGTGCGAGCACAAAATCCTGCTGCTCAGTACCGTCGAGTGAAACAAATACCTTGGTGTAGCCCTCGTTCATGGTTTCCTCCTTGGTCTATCGCACGGGCGCGGGGCTCGTGCGTCGGGCGACGCGTTGGCCGCCGGACACTTTATCTTGTTGCAGTTATACCCAAGGATTTGGGTTTGACCGCTCGCAATTCTGTGAACGGGCGAGTTTTTTGGTAAGGGTAGGCGCAGGCGCGCCGCCAACGGTTGATAATGGGACATCGCCCGCACCGTCCGCAGAACAATATCGGCGGGTGTCTAACGAGGGGGTCCCTTTGGATATCATTGAGCTTCTAAAATCTGCCTTCATGGGCCTGGTCGAGGGCATCACCGAATGGCTGCCTGTTTCGTCGACTGGTCACATGATCTTGGTGGACGAGTTCGTCAAGATGAACGTGAGCGAGACGTTCTGGAATATGTTCCTGGTCGTGATTCAGCTTGGCGCCATTTTGGCCGTCTGCGTTTTGTTTTTCTACGACCTCAACCCGTTTTCTCCCAGCAAGGGCAAGGAGGGCCGTCGCGACACCTGGGTGCTATGGGGCAAGATTGTGCTCGGCTGCATTCCCGCCGCGGCGATCGGTCTGCCGCTCAACGACTGGATGGAGGAGCATTTCTACAATGCTCCCGTCGTGGCGCTGGCGCTCATTGTGTACGGCGTGCTGTTTATCGTGATCGAGAACTGGCGCGCGAACAAGCGCGACCAGGCTGCTCTTGCCGGTTCGTTTGGTTCGCGTGCCGTGGTGGTGGGCGGACGCCCCGCCGGTGCGCATTTTGCCGCGCCCGCTGCGACTGCCACTGCAGACGATGACGATAACCTGGACTTTGGCTCCATCACTACGCTCGAGGATCTGAGCTGGAAGACCGCGCTGGGTATCGGTTGCTTCCAGGTGCTTTCGCTGATTCCGGGCACATCGCGCTCCGGCTCCACCATCATCGGCGGCCTGCTACTGGGCTGCACGCGCTCGGTGGCGTCTAAGTTCACGTTCTTCCTAGCCATTCCCGTCATGTTTGGTGCGAGTGCGCTCAAGCTGGTCAAGTACTTTATTAAGGGCGGCACGTTCGGCACCAACGAAATCGCCATCCTGGGCGTGGGCTGCGTCGTCGCCTTTGTGGTGTCGCTCATTGCCATCAAGTGGCTTATGGGCTTCGTCCGCCGTCACGACTTCAAGTGCTTCGGCGTCTACCGCATCATCCTGGGCATCGTGGTGCTCGCGTACTTCTTTGTCCTGGAGCCTATGCTCGGCCTGTAATTTGGTTGACGCTGCGCGGCGGCCAGGCC
>USHS01000230.1 GCA_900554585.1 uncultured Collinsella sp. | reverse complement strand
ATAGCACCCTTGATATCACCCTTATACTCTTTAAGGGTCTCGGTTGTACCGGTTCCATTTGCGACCGATTCGGTTACGTAGTAGGTAAGTTTCTTCGGAATGTAAGAATTGTCGCATTCCATTGAAGCGAGATTGCCGTTCATTTTTTTTGGATTAACCGGGGTCTCTATCGGAACGGCTTGCCTGCCGTCTTTGACGGTCAGTGTCGCGCCACCGGTGATACTGAACAAAGGCTGATTTGAACTCGTATGCTTAATCTTGAAGCCATTTAAGTTCAAGGTGATATTGGTGTCTGCCCCTTCAAGCTGAATCTCATCGTCGTACTCAATATCAGCAGCTAGCTCAAAAGTAGTAGCACCGTTTTTATTGCGAAGCTCCTTGTTAAGAAGCTTCGTGTTGAGTTCAGCCCCATTGCTGATTGTATGAGTCGATTCATTGTCTGCAGCAAGTGCGATTGCGCCTTCACCATTAGCGCCTTCTTCGGCAGGCTGCACAGCATCCCCGACCCCTGCGTCGTCTGACGGCTGATCGGCCTCAGTGGCAATGGTGTTAGACTCGCCGCTCTCAGTCTCGTCACTATTCTGGTTTTCGGTATCCCCGTTGTTGGTGTCGTCTACATCAGTAGACTCACTTGAGGAACCCCCCCCCATCACAGTTTCCTCGGTAGAAACCACCTGGGCATCGTTGGCAATGGCCTGCGAGATCGGAGGCATGACGAGCGACAGTACCAGGCTCAAAACGGAGGCTCCGCACAAAACGCCTGCCAGTACACGGCGCGTCGCTTTATTACTCTGCTTAGATTTATCTGAATTCGCTTTCATCGATGTCTCCTCCCCAAGAGACCGCGATCTTGCTCTTTCACCATCAAACGTATCTGCGCAATCTGTAATTGCGCTCGCGTAGTAATCCGTATTGTAGCGATTGTTTGAACATCTGAGCAAGAAAACCGATGGTTTTGTAGCGAATTCTCAATTCTCTTGACATTTGCTCAGATTTACCTTCGTTTATTCGCTATCTATTTTTGGTTTCTGCTGGTAATTTAGTTGACTATCATTTTTTAATGGCATTAGATTTATTTGCACAACATTTTGCTCAAGAGCAAACATCCCGCTCACGGTCGAAAATCGACCGTGAGCGGTAGGTCATTAGCCAGCAGGAATACCTTACCAAACTGATGAGAATATCTTTAACCCATCGGTGGTTAGAAGCGTGATGTTCAGACAATCATATTTGATTTTGTGCGCAGATTTTAGGCATCAATTCGCCCAAATCGCCTGAGGCCGCCACAAAGGCACCTGTCCCCTTTGTGGTGATTCTGCCCTAGCGCTACAGCAGATGTTCCTCGATAAAGATCGCGATGCCGTCTTTGTCGTTGCTGGCGGTTGCAAAATCGGCGGCGGCACGGGTGGCGTCGCTGCCGTTTGCCATGGCCACGCCCACGCCGGCGTCAGCCACCATGCAGGTGTCGTTATCGGCATCGCCAAACACGCAGATGTCTTGGAGCTCCATGTCGTTGAGCTCTGCCACGCGCACAAGGCCGCGCGTCTTGGACACGCGCGGATCCATGAACTCGTAGAGCCGCTGCGTGGTTTGCAGAGCCGCCGCTTTAACGGTGTCATCGGCAAACGTCGACGCCCGCTCAATCGCCCGCGGCATTACCTCGGGCGCCATAGTAAACATCACCTTGGCCTGCGGCTCGCGCAAAAACTCGGCAAAGTCGACCACCTTGTAGGGCACGCCGTCGACACGCGATAGGTGCTCAACGCATGCATTGCTCTCGGGCACATAGAGCACGCCGTCCCGAGGGCAAACGGGCGTTGCCGGAAGGTCCGCCATGTGCTTGCAGATGCGCGCGATGGTCTCGCCCGGCAGCGGATAGCTCAGCTCGTTGATGTCGTGCGCGCGGTCGATGACCTCGGCGCCGCCGCAGCCCACGAGCACGTCCACCAGACCCTCGATACCCCAGAGCTCGTACATGGCCTCGGTCGCGCGGGCGTCGCGCCCGGTGCACAGGCCGAAGAGTACGCCGCGCTCGCGCAGGGCGCGAATCGCCGCCACGGTGCGCGGGGACACCGTGTGCTGGCTCGTGAGCAGCGTACCGTCGATATCGCAGAACACGGCTTTGATGTGGCTGAAGGTGGTGTCCATAGGGGCCTTTCTGGGTTGTGCGGCGGCGCTGAATGTGGTCGGAAATGGTGTACATGGTATACCAAGGCGCAGGCGCGGCCCGTCAAAGCAAAAACCACCACAAAGGTGCCTGCCCCCCTTGTGGTGGCCGAACCCGAAGGGTGGCCTGGCCGGAGCGCAAACCATCACAACATTCGACGTTTTTCGGCAAAATTGCGGTTTTCATCGAATGTTGTGATGGTTTTTACTGCCTTGCGGCACGATCAAAATGCCGGCGTCCAAACAACAGCAACGCCGCGGGAACCGCCGTCACGACCATGCCCGCCCCGACGAGCGTCTGCTGCACACCAAACGTCGCCGCCAGCCAGGGGGCAATCGCCAGCGGGGCCACGCCAGCGAACATGTTGCCAAAGCCCATGACCGAATTGACGCGACCGAGCTGCTCGAGCGGAGCCGTCGTTTGCACGATCGTGTTGTGGAGCGGGTTGACGACGCCCCAGGCCACACCCAGGACAATCTGGCCGACGAGGGCTACACCCACGTACGGCGTTCCCACATAGAGCAAACTTCCCAGGCCCACGGACATAAGCGCCACGAGCAGCGTTTTAAGGTTGACCAGGTGCGGCGGCAAGCGGAGCGCGAGGACGGCGCCCAACACCGCGCCCACGCCGCAGGCCGACGAGAGCCAGCCCATCCATTCGACAC
>USHS01000229.1 GCA_900554585.1 uncultured Collinsella sp. | reverse complement strand
CCCTCACCTTCCACCAGGGCCGCGTGCTGCAGATGCGCAGCCACGACTCGATCATGCGCGAGGCCGAGCTGCTCACGCGCGATCCCGAGTTTAAGGGCTACATCAACGACGTGGGAGGACCGACGGCCAACTTTAGCCGTCCTGCCTGCGACAAGCAGCTCAAGCACGGCGTGTGCAAGAACAAGCGCTGCCTGTGGCCGAGCGTGTGCAAGAACATGGTGGTCGACGAGAGCGGCTACACGCAGCTGCTGCGCGACCTGCGCCAGCTGCCGGGCGTCAAGAAGGTCTTCGTGCGCAGCGGCATCCGCTTTGACTACACCATGGCCGATGCCTCGGACGAGTTTTTGCGCGAGCTGTTGGAGCACCACGTCTCGGGCCAGCTGCGCGTGGCACCCGAGCACGTGAGCGACGCGGTGCTGTCCGTGATGGGCAAGCCGAGCCGCGCCGTCTACGACGCGTTCTGCCGCAAATTTGAACGCCTGAACCGCGAATACGGACTTAAACAGTACGTTGTGCCGTATCTGATCTCGAGCCACCCCGGTTCAACCATGAAGGAAGCCGTGGACCTTGCCGAAGCTGTGCGTGACATGGGTTACATGCCCGAACAGGTGCAGGACTTCTACCCCACGCCGTCCACCATGTCGACGTGCATGTACTACACCGGCGTGGACCCGCGCACCATGGAGCCGATCTATGTGGCGCGCGACCCGCACGAGAAAGCCATGCAGCGTGCGCTCATCCAGTATCGCAAGCCCGAGAACTACAAGCTCGTACGCGAGGCGCTGGAAAAAGCCGGCCGTCGCGACCTGATCGGCTACACCAAGCATTGCCTGATTCGCCCCGTGCCCCCGCGTCCGGGCGAGACGTCTGCTGGCGGTGGGCATGGCACCGGCAAGAAGGGCGGCAAACCGCATGGCGGCGGCGGCAAGGGACCCAAAGGCAGCAAGGGGCACAGCGGCATGTCGCGCGCACAGAACACCGCCGGCCGCAACCGTGCGGCGCAGGGACGACAGGGCGCCAACGGCGGCGGCAGGCGCAACTAGCGTGGCGAGAGCCAGCCGGCGCCCCTTAATCGGCCCAGGCGTGTTTTCCCTAGGGGGAACACGCTCAGACGCACCTAGCCGTGTTTTCCTTAAGGGAATCACATTTACTGACGGGAGCGAGCCAGCTGGCACGCCTGCCTGAGCGACCGCATCGCCCCTACCAGCACAAAGCCGGCGATGGCAACCGTGACCGCCACGTCAAGCGGCGTGTTCACAAACCAGAGCAACGTCATGAGATACGACCCGGCGTTAAAGGCAAAGTGCAGCAGGATCGTGTAGCGGAGCTTTCCGGTCGTCACGAGCACCCAGCCAAAGACCAGACCGGCGGCACCGGCGTAGCAGCCCTGCACCCAGTTCATGTGCATAAAGCCGAAGACCGCCGCCTGCAGTACGATTGCCGCGGCGACGCCCCAGGTACTCGGCGCCGCCCAGGGCACCAAGGCGACATCTTGCGCCCACGCACGACGTCGGCGTTTCCAGAGCGGACGGCACTGCGGATTAAACGCTCGGAGCGAAAACTCAAAAATAATGCCGCGCACCAGCAGCTCCTCACAAAATGGGGCACCGAGCACCGTGGTCAGAACGGCCAGATAGCTCGTGTCGCCCATGCCCGTCTCCTCGACAAGTTCGCTGTAATCGGCCGCCGCCTCGGGCAACAGCGACAGCACGGCGTCGGTCACGTAGCCAACGACCACCTGCAGGGCCAGGCCAATCACGACAACGCAGGCGATGCGCCTCCATGCGCCGCGCGCTCCCCCGCCAAGCGGGCGCTCGCCCTGCCAGCGCGCCATAAACGAGCGCGGCCACAGATAACGCCACCACAGCAGCGCCATCAAAAACGACGCCGTCTGAGCAGCAGCCTGGAACCATTGGATATCGAGGTTGTCGATCGGGAAACCCGTCAGCGTCGACACGATGTCCAGCGCGGAGAGCAAAACAATGCTCAGGGCAATATCGGCAGCAACAACGCCCAAACAGGCAAGCGCCCAAACCAGCGCATTAAGCATGCCAACCTCCTCAAAACCGTTCCCTAGTTCTACCACAACACGGCAGAGAGCTGATCCCATGGGGACGGAGGAAAACGGATCACTTATTGATGGGAATCGGGCGCAGTGCCAAAGGCCCCGCTGGGCGAAATGTCGAACGGAAAGGTGCCGCAGCAGTTGAACGCGGCGATAAACATGCGGATGGCGTTGGACGGCGTGGTGCCCACGAGTTGGGTTGCCGCCGCGAAGGCCGCCTTTTCCTCGGGCAAGACCTTCGCGACAACCGGGGTCATGTGTTCTGCCATGGCGCTTCCTTTTTGAAACGACGGTGGTGCGGATAGATGCGGGCCACGCGGCTGGGCGACGGGCTGTGAAGGCAACCCGATTGGCCCGCATCTGGAGTTTGTTTCTGCGGCGTTGGTATTACTTGGTATTTCTAAGTATTACCCGGTATCTAGAATACCACACCCGCCCCATGGGGACGGAGAAAAACGGATCATTTTGTTGCTGAGTAAGTACTCAGAGCGTGATAATGCCCGAGATATCGAGGGCCCGAGCGTCGGCGACATCGTGCGTGGCAAGCAACAGCATGCGACCGCCGCGCAAGTCGAGCACGACCTCGGCGCATGCGTCGCGCGCAGCGGTATCTAGACCGGTAAAGGGCTCGTCCAGAATCGCCCGTCGGGGGATCTCGCGAGATCAAATAGACGCTTCCTGCGCGTATGCAGCCACCCCAGCTTGCTGAAAACTCCCGAAAATGCACGGCGCGCCCCGGGGGACAAAAGGGCCCCGGGCATAATCTGCTCGAGGCCCAAAC
>USHS01000228.1 GCA_900554585.1 uncultured Collinsella sp. | reverse complement strand
ATTCGTCGGCAGCGTCAGATGTGTATAAGAGACAGATGCTCGGCCGTGCTCGAAATCGTGAGCCAACCGTCGCTCTTAATCTTCTTGCTAAACGCAATCTGGTCAGAAGATGAGCCCTTAAGCAGCACAAAGACGCCGTTAAGGCGCACGCTTCGACCGAACGCGCGCTCATAGGTGCCCTGCGTCATATAAAGCGTATTGCCCAGATAGTTGAGCGAGATGTCGCCAACCTTGACCTTAACGACGTTGAGTGACGAATCCTGGACGTGCGCCGTGTCGCCCGGCTTGATTCCCAGCACCAGCTGCGAGCTCTTGCTTAAATACACGTCCCCGTCACGCAGGGCGAGCGGTTCTTTGGACTCATCCTCCAGGCGCACGTAATCGCCCAAGTCACCCGTGCGGTCATCGGGCACCACGATCAGCTGCACGGTCTCGCTCTTGCCGCCAAATGTAAAGGTGACGTTGTCGGTCATAATCGGCAGCGTCGAAGTCACGGTCACGCTGGAATCATTGGCCGCGCTGCGCTCATCCAATGCCGCGCACGTCTGCGAAAAATCGTCGGGATTGGCGACCGCCAGCAGATCGTAGCGTGTGATGTGGCCGTACTGCTTGGGCGAAAGCGCGACCGACGTGTCGCGAATACCCATGCCGCAGATCACAAGCGCGGTGCAACCCGCGATGCCGAAGATGGTCATAAAGGCGCGCTTTTTGTAGCGGAACAGGTTACGCGCCGCCACCTTGTTCAAAAAGCCCATGCGGCGCCAGATAAAGCCGATGCGCTCGAGCAAGATGCGCGAGCCAGCGCGCGGGGCCTTGGGGCGCATGAGCGAGGCAGGGGTCTCGGCCATCTCGTGGCGGCAGGCGACAATCGTGGCGCCCACCACGCCCACGGCAAACAGCGCCACCGACACAATCGACGACACGATGTCGTACGAAAGCAGCATCTGGGGCAGCGAATACATGTCGTCGAACACCGTAAACAAGAACAGCGGCAGGCCCACAAAGCCGATGATATTGCCGAGCACGCCACCGATCAGACACGCCCACAGCGCGTAGTCCACGTATTTGGACAGGATGCGCCCGCGCGAATAACCGAGCGCCTTATACAGGCCGATGAGCGTGCGCTCCTCCTCGACCATACGCGTGGCGGTGGTGAGGCTGATGAGCACGGCGACGATAAAGAAGATGAACGGGAACACCGTGGCGATGGCCTCAATTGACGAGCTATCGCTCTCCACGCTCGAGTAGCTTGCGATATTGCCGCGGTCCTGGATGTACCAGGTGCATTCACCAAGGTCAGAGAGCTCGGCGCGGGCATCGGCAAACTGCTGGTCGGCGGCGGCACGGCGCTGGTCCAGGTCGGCTTGCGCCTGCGCACGCTCGTCGCTGCCCTCGGCCATGCGATTGATGTTGTCCTGCTCAATCCCAAAGAGCATATTCGCCTGGCGCTCGGCCGCATCCAAGCTTGCCGGCGTGTCGACCGTCAGTTCCTGAGCGCGCGCCTTCTCACGCTCCTCGCGGATCTTCTCGATATTGCCCTTGACCTCATTGATCTTTGCCGCGTAGGAATCCGAATAGGAGTTGAGGCTCTTGGCTCCCTCGACGATCACGTGGACCGCGGAGTAGGAAGAAGATGTCGCGGCATCCTCGCTCACATAGAACTTATAGTCCGCCGCCGAAGCAGCGCGAAAGGCGTTGACTGTCGAGTCAGAACTTACATCAGTGGGGTCGAGGACCTCGGCCGTAATGGTGTAATCGCCCGCGGCAAACTGGTCCTTGGCGCTTTGATTGGACGAGCTCGCGTCATTGGCGGCAAAACTCACCGTATCGCCGAGCTTTTTGCCCGAAGCCTTCAGGAACTTCGAAGTCACCGCGACTTCATCGGCGCTCTCGGGCAAATCGCCGTTCACGAGCACCGGCTGATCGATGTTCTCCTTGGAGAGACTTTGCACGACCACGCGCTCGCGCGTTGTGCTCACGGCGGTGTAGGCGGTCTCGGTGTAGATGCCCTCGGCCGTTTCGACGCCATCGACCTCTTGGATGGCGTCGAGATCATCGTCAGTCAGGCCATAAGTCGACTGGACGTTGATATCGTAGACATTCTGCTGGTCAAAGTAGGCGTCGACCGAATCGCACAGATCCTCGCAGCCCGCCTTAAGGCCGCACATCACGCTCACGCCAAGCGCGGTGATGACCACGATTGACAAGAAGCGCTTAAGACTGCCTCGGATTGTGCGGTAGATGCCACGGCGAAAAACCGTCGGCACCATATCGTTTGAGCTTTGGGCAGTGCGGTAGGTCGTAAAATCCTGCTCGCGCTCCGTGTTCTGCGCGTCGCGGCGTAGGCTGTTTTGGCGGTCTTGGTCCATGGGCGCTACCACTCGATCGTCTCGATAGGCACGGGATTTTGCTGGACCGTTTCACTCTCCACGCGCCCGCTCTTAAAGCGAATCAGGCGATCGGCCATGGGCGCAAGCGCGGAGTTGTGGGTGATGATAATGACCGTAATGCCCTGTTTGCGGCAGGTGTCCTGCAGCAATTGCAAGATCTGCTTGCCGGTTTTGTAGTCGAGTGCACCCGTGGGCTCGTCGCACAAAAGTAGCTTGGGGTTCTTGGCCAGTGCGCGGGCGATGGACACGCGCTGCTGCTCGCCGCCCGAAAGCTGCGCCGGAAAGTTAGCGAGGCGCTCACCCAGGCCAACCTGGCAAAGCGTTTGCTCGGCATCGAGCGAATCGGGGCAGATTTGCGCCGCAAGCTCGACGTTTTCGAGGGCCGTCAGGTTGGGAACCAGATTGTAGAACTGAAAGACAAAACCCACGTCGGCGCGGCGGTATTCCACGAGCTGTGCCTCGTTGGCGG
>USHS01000227.1 GCA_900554585.1 uncultured Collinsella sp. | reverse complement strand
GGCCAACGCACGCGCCAACCGGATCGAGATTGGTCTCGCGGCTTGCGACGGCGACCTTAGAGCGGGCGCCGGGCTCGCGGGCGATGGATTTGATTTCGACCATACCGTCATAAATTTCGGGCACTTCGAGTTCGAAAAGACGACGAATGAGGTCGGGGTGAGTACGAGAAACGACGATAGCGGGACGGGCCGCTTCGCCACGAGTGCGCGGCTCAAGCGAGTTGGGGTCGCGCACATCGATGATGAGCACCTTAATGCGCTGATTGTGGCGATAGTGCTCACCCATCGGACGCTCGTTGCGCTCGTTCTCGTAACGGCGCTGGTCAAAATGCGGCAGCTCGGCCTCGACGCCATCGCGGATCTTGACGATCGTGAAGTCGGGCGTGGACTGCAGCACGGTACCGCTGATGAGGTCACCGATACGACCGGAGAACTCCTCGTAGATCTGCTCGCGGGCGGAGTTGCGCACGATGGCGTTAATCTCGGCCTTGGCGTGCTGGGCGGCGATGCGGCTCGTGTTCTTAGGGGTGACGTCGATCTCCTCGAACTCGGTGAAGTTGCCCTCCTCGTCCATGGAATCGTCGATCGGCTCCAGGCGGTAGACGTAAATCTTGCCGGTGGTGCGGTCGATGGTCACCTTGGCGCCCCACTCAAGATGCAGGATCTCGGCGTAGCTCTTGGCGAGCGACTGCTCCAAGCGGTCGATCAGGTAGAGCTGGTCGATGTGCTTGTCCTGGCAAAGCTCCATCAGGGCGGACATCATGTCGGATGCTGCCATGTTAGTTTCCTTCCTTCGCGGGCTTGAAGTCATAGGTGGGCTTCAACTTGCATTTTTTAACATCAGAGAAATCGAGGGTGACGGACTCGCCGTCCTCGAGCTCGAGGGTCACGTTCGTCTCGGTCGCGGCGGCAATCTTGCCGGAATACTTGCGACGGCCCTCGGTGGCGGTGGAGGTGAGCTCGCAGTCCTCGCCCACAAAACGGGCAAAGTCGCGCGGGCGGCGCAGCGGGCGCGCCATACCCGGGCTCGACACCTCGAGCGTGTAGCTCGAAGAAATGGGGTCGAGCTCCTCGATTACGTCGCCGACCCACTTGGTATTGGCCGTGACGTCGTTGAGCGACAGGCTCTGACCCTCGGCACCCTCGATACGCACACGCACGCAGGGGGCCTTGGTGGCGCCCACGAGCTCAACGTCGACAATATCGACATCGTGCTGGGGAGCGACGGCCTCGAGCGCGTCGATGATCGCCTGCTCGGTCTTGGTCTTGACCATTGCGGCACCTCCATCCATACAAAAAAGAAGCGGGGCCGAAACCCCACTTCTTTCAATTACTACTTCATTTGCAAGCAAACTATACCAATACCTGCGAAAACGTGCAAGCGTCAAAGAAATTCGCAGGTCAGCGCGCCCACAGCTTCTCCACAAGAATAGGACAATTAGGCGAGGACTCCTGTGCGGTGCTCCCCAAAAGCCCCAAAACGGGCCATGGGTCCCAGCGCGCCGAACGAATCGGGCCCTATGGGCATTCCATCCCTGGGCGCACATCGGCCAGACTGGAGCTGAGAGGCATTCTGTAGCGAGAAAGCCTGCCGCGCGCATTGACCGCACAACCTTCCAGTATCTCTACGGCAAGGAGGATCCATGGAACGCCTAGGCACCATCTGCGCGACCGCGCTCGCCATTGCAGCCTGCTCGTTCGCTCTAGCGGGCTGCAGCAACATCGATGGCAACACCGGACCATGCGAGCCGGATCTCGGCAGCACCAAGGCCATTAAGAAAACGACGCCTTCGAAGCATTTCGACAAAATAGACGAAGATATAGTCGATCCCCAGGGTTTAGGTCCCGACCCCCAAGAACAGTTTCCCATCGACCTTGAGGCAGACGAGAACGTCCATGTTACCTGCGTGGGCAAGGACACGGATGGCTACGGCGACGCCGTGTTGGTCTTTGCGGTGACAAACAACACCGAAGCCGACATGATGTTTGGCGATGTCGATGCTTATGCCTACGTCAACGGTGTCGTCCGCGACGTGCGCATGCGCCAGCCCGTCGCCGCAGGCGAAGAAGCGACCGCGATGCTCACCTTTGTAGGCACCTACGACGACCCGAACTTTGACGTGAACAAGGACCTCAACGACATCTACCTCAATATCTGGATGTTTGAGGAACAGACGGGCAACGTCTACTTTAGGGACCTGGTACACATTCCGTAGAGGGTGGCGCTAGACGCCAGCCAAAAGGGGCACACAGTGCAAAACGAGGGACGACCCAACCGGATCGCCCCTCGTCTTTAATGCGTCAACTATGCGCGTGGCGTTTACTTGACCACCAGGTTGACCAGCTTGCCGGGCACGCAGATGGCCTTGACGACCGTCTTGCCCTCGAGCCACTTGGCGACAGCAGCCTCGGCGGCAGCCTGCATTTCCTCGTTGGAGGCATCGCGGGGCACGTCGATGCGGCCACGGACCTTGCCAAGCACCTGGACGACGATCTGCACCGTGTCCTCGATGGACTCGGCCAGGTCGAACTCGGGCCAGGCGGCGGTGTAGGCGTTGCCCTCGCAGCCGAGCGCCTCGTGCCACAGCTCGTCGGCCCAGAACGGGCAGATGGGCGCCAGGACGCTCACGATGTCCTTGGCCACGCCGTAGCACAGGGCCTTGTCGCGGTCGGCACCCTCGGTGGCGTTGAGGTAGGCGCTCGCCGCGTTGACGAGCTCCATGACGGCCGAGATCGCGGTGTTGAACTGGCCGCGATCGAAGTCCTCGGTGCACTTGGCGATGGTGCGGTGACGCTCGCGGTAGAGCTTCATCGCGGTCTCGTCGAGCACGGACTTGTCGAAGGCCACGTTGGCGTCACCCGACTG
>USHS01000226.1 GCA_900554585.1 uncultured Collinsella sp. | reverse complement strand
TCGGTGTCGTCCCAGATCTCGGGGCCGGTCGTGGCCTTGTGAATGGCAGGGTTGGCGGGGTTCACAAACTGGCCGGCGATGATGCTGTTGGGTGTCTCCTTCTGCAGCTCCTCGGCCTTGGCGATGGCGCCCTTCATGCCCTTGGAGCCGTCGGTGAGCACGAGCTGTGCGCCATATGCCTGCATAAGCTTGCGGCGCTCGACGGACATAGTCTCGGGCATGGTGATGATTACCTTGTAGCCGCGAGCCGCCGCCACCGAGGCGATGCCGACGCCGGTATTGCCGCTCGTGGGCTCGATGATGGTGTAGTCGCCGCCGCGCACGAGCTTGCCGGCCTTCTCGGCCTCGTCGATCATATTCTTGGCGACGCGGTCTTTAACGGATCCGGCGGGGTTGAAGTATTCCAGCTTGACGAGCACGCGGGCCTTGAGGTCCTCATCGGCCTCAAAGTGAGTGAGCTCCAGAAGCGGAGTGTGACCGATAAGCTGATCGATGGACGTGTAAACATTGCTCATGGTGAACCTCCAAAGTGTTTAAATGACTGGATACCGTGTGGTTTTACGGTGTGTGTAACAGCGAAACCCACAAACCTTATAGGTTGTTCGTTTTGCTGTTGGCAAGCATAGTAGACAGTAAAGCCTAGTAACGCAATAGGAAATAGAAGATTATTACGAGTCGATTAACCATCTTGGCCGGAACGGGTATTTTCAAACCCATTTTTTCGGCTAGAATTTCAACGGACTAAAAGACCGAAAGGCAGCACTATATATGTTGGTTTCTACTAAGGGCAGGTACGCCCTGCGCGTTATGGTCGACCTGGCCGAGCACCAGGCGGCAGGCCGCATTCCCCTCAAAGAGATCGCCGCGCGTCAGGGGATTTCGGAGAAATATCTGGAGAACATTTTGGCTACGCTCGTGCGCGCCAATATGCTCTCGGGCATGCGTGGCAAGGGCGGCGGCTATGTGCTCACGCGTCCGCCCGAGCAGTACACGGTGGGCGAGATCCTGCGCCTGACCGAGGGCAGTCTGGCGCCGGTCGCCTGCCTGGATGGCGACTGCAAGGGTTGCTCGCGATCTGATGAGTGCCCCACGCTCGACGTGTGGAAGAACCTGGACAAGCTCATCAACGACTACCTCGACGGCGTGACGCTCGATGCGCTCGTCGCCCCCAACGAGGGCTACGACTACGTAATCTAGCTCCACCTACCATTAGGGGACGGGGTAGAAATGGTAGATCATCTTGCCCTCTGAGGCTGACAACTGACAAGGCCGCCCATCGTTGCGATGGACGGCCTTCTTTTGGCGTGTTGTGGCGGTTCGTATCCGGTAGCTTTAGTTCCTGGCGATGCTGTCGAGAATACTGCGCATGATGGATACCAGGATGCTGCCCATAAAGGCCGATCCAAAGCCGGCAATGGAGATACCCGCTCCCAGCAGATTGACCGACAGGTAGCTGGCCAGCTCGAGCATAAAGCTGTTGACTACGAGCTGAAAAATACCAAGCGTGATAATAGTGAGCGGCAGTGAGATGACCGTCAGGAACGGCTTGACGAGCGAGTCGACGATGTTGAGGAACAGTCCCACGAAGGCAAAGCAGACCCAGGCGTCGGCCATGCCGAAGGGCTGAATGCCGGGGACGAGAAACGTTGCAATCGCGATGGCGATTGAGGTCAAAAGCCAGTTGAGCAAAAAGCGCATGGTGGAGATCCTTTCTTGCGCAAGACGTGGCAAAGAGGCGTGAGAGGCGCATGCCTTTGCAACTCGGATAGATGCGCGGGCACGGTCCTGTTTGGGCGCCCATTGTCTCAGATATTCGTGGAGCTTGCGTGCGCATTCGGTTTCAAAACGGCGTTCGTCCTAGAAAACGCGCCGCTGGCAGAGAGTCTTGTCGCTTTAGTTTGGTGGTGTGCTACACTGCTACGGGCAAAAGCCACAGGCGTTGCCCTATTGCATAGAACGGGCGAGCGATGCCCGATGTCAGTACCAACTTCGATGCCTTTTGGCGGGTTTGGCGGTGATCGATGAATATCGAGAACATGTTTGACAAGCCTGATGTCAAGCAGCTGGTCCACGCATTTAGCCTTTTGGACGACGAGAAAGATATCCAAGCGTTGTTGACCGATATCTGCACGCCGCGCGAGATTTGCGATCTATCGCAGCGTCTGCAGGTCGCGCGTTACCTGGACGAGGGCGAGCCCTATGTCGAGGTTCAGGCGCGTACCGGCGCTTCGTCCACCACGGTGAGCCGTGTGTCCAAGGCGCTCAACGGCGAGTACGGTGGCTACCGCAAGATCCTCATTAAACTGGAGGATGGCGAGTAGGCCAGCGACAACATTGAATTACGAAGAGCCGTCCCTCCGGGGGCGGTTTTTTGATCCCTTGGGGACGGAGGAAAACGGATCACCGAGGGGGTCAGTCTAACTCGGTGATCCGTTTTCCTCCGTCCCCAAGGGATCAAATCTGTTGGCGTGGGGCAAATCTGTCCGCGTGGGCGGGTAGGATGGATGCAATGATTATTGCGAACAGTTTGAGCGGAGGACCATGCCTGTTCGAATCTATACCACCAATGCCGGCACGGATTTGAGCGATGCCGAGTCGGCGTTGCTTGCCGACCTTATTGCCCGCCACGGGCGTGCCGTGTTGCTGGCACCTACGTTTGCCGAGCTCGACCTGTGCCGTCATGATGCGGCGGAAGCCGGCGTTTCGCTGGGTATCGACTACAAGACGCCTACATCGTGGCTTCGCTCGCTTTGGGAGCTTTTGGGCGACGGGCGCGGTTTCGTCGACAACCTGCAGCGCCAGATGCTGTTCTCGGACATGGTCACGCGTCTCGACGATGCCGACCTGCAGCCACTTTCGCGCAGCCAGGGCACGGTGCGCATGCTCGCGCGCATGGCCCGCGACGTGC
>USHS01000225.1 GCA_900554585.1 uncultured Collinsella sp. | reverse complement strand
CTGTTGAAGATGCGCGTGACGCGCGGACAATCGACGCCGATGGTGCGAAGCTCGTCGGTGCGTGCGAAGACCTCGTGCGGCTCACCTTGCAGCGCGATCTGGCCCTGATCGAGCACCAACACACGGTTGCAGTACTCCGAAAGCAGAGCGACCTTTTGCTCAACGACGACGATGGTGATGCCGAGCGCGCGGTTTGCCTCGCGCAGTGTCTCGAAGACCAAGGTGGAACTGGCGGGGTCGAGTGCTGCGGTTGGCTCATCGAGCACTAAGACGCGCGGACGCATGGCGAGGATGGCGGCGATAGCTACCTTTTGCTTTTGGCCGCCCGAGAGGGTGGCGATCTCGCGGTCGCGCAGGTCGCTAATGCCGACGGTCTTAAGCGTCTCGCACAAGCGCTGCTCGATCTGGTCGTGCGGAACGCCAAAGTTCTCGAGACCAAAGAGCATCTCATCCTCAACGACCGAAGCGACCATCTGCGTGTCAATGTCTTGCAGCACGCTGCCGACGATCTGCGATATGTCGGTGAGCGAGACCTCGCAGGTGTCGTGGCCGTCAACTAACACGGAGCCATAAAAGGCGCCGGTGTAGTGGTGAGGCACGGCGCCCGACAGACAGGCGGCAAGTGTGGACTTACCGGCGCCCGAGGGCCCGATGATGCCGATGAAATCTCCCTTGTTCACGCTGAGCGAAACGTGGCAGAGCGCCTGCTCGGTTTGCGTGCCATAGGAGAACGAGACATCGTCGACGTTGATGATCGTTTCCATGGATACCTTTCATAGTCATTGGGGACGTTCTTACATGACTAGTCGTTTAAGAACGCCCCCAAAAGCTCGTTGTTTGGGACAGTCTTTGGTGGTGAAGCACGGAGACGGCTTTACGGGGTGCCCCAGGTTGGCGCGAAAGAGGAGCGAAGCGCACTTGGGTACGCGAGCGACGAATAAACGCCAAGATGGGGTAGCTCGTAAAGCCGAGCAGGTTAATTGAGCTTAAGGGCCTTCTGGATGGGCACGTAGAGGGCTCCGACCAGAATGGCGTTAAATGCGGCGGTCATGGCGACGACGGGCAGCATGGCTGCGGCGAGCTCGCCCACAACGCCGAGCATGGCCATCTTGATGACCATGAAGATGACGCCCGAGACAAAGGTGGTCACGAATGTTGCGGCGATGGCGACGACAGGCTTAACCTGGCCGTCCTTGGCGGTGGCGTTGACAATGACGGCCATGAGCATGGCGGCGATGCCCTCGGCGGCAAAATCGACAAACGGCGAGGTGGTAGTGATCTGGATCACGGCCGCCGAGATGAGGCCAATGACGAGCGCCTGACCAATGTTGGGACGAACGACCAGGATGGTGAGGCAGAAGGCCGAGATGATGAACTCGGGGCTGATCATACCGCCCGAGATGCCCGAGATTGCCTTGCCGACGTTGAAGTTGAGGATGAAGCCGGCGGCAAGCAGGATGGCGAGCAGGACAAGAGCGCGGATATCGAGTTTACCGCGGTCGGCGGTCTGGACGGTGCGGGGCTGGGCGGTGGCGGTGGTGTTCTGAGACATGGTGAAAGTCCTTTCAAAAAGGGGAGTGTAAGAGAAAAGCGGAGGCGCGTGATGCGAATGCGATCGGGCTCGAGATAGAAAAAGGCCCCCGGTCGAAACCGGAGGCCTTCCAATCACCTAGAGCGCAAAAATAGGCGTGAGGGACTCACTATCGACCGATCGTATTCGCATCACGCCACCACCAGTTGTTGAGGGACTTCATCGTGGTCATCATCTTGGTGGCTCCTTTCGTGATGCCGTGGCGCGGTCGCACCTAGTTGCTGTTGCGCTGCACTATAGCACAGCGAAGTGTGTGCGAGGAAATCTTTTTTGAAAAGATTTCAGCGGTGTTTCCTACCGGTCAAAAGGGCAGGCCGAGCGGTCGGGATGACTCATGCGACCCACCCGTTTCTTGGAACGCGAGGGCCCTAGGCCTTCTTGCGACGATAGAGCACGAAGCCGCAGACACCGATGATGACGACGGCGCCAACGGCCATGGCGGCCATGTTGTTGCCCTCGGACTTCTCCTCGGTGGCCTCTTCCTTCTCGACCTCGGGCTCGGCTACGTCCTCATCGGAGAGCGTCTCGTCGGCGTAGGTGATGGACTTGACCAGGCAGTCGTTGTCGGCATCGTAGTCACTCGGGACGAACTCCTCGGAGAAATCCTCCTCCTTGAGGTAGTCGCGCATCTCCTCGAGCATAGCCTTGCACTTGAGATAGGTGTTCTTGGTGGCAGCCTTGCCGGCCTTGTTGGCCAGGGCGGTGCGGGCCTCGGTGTCCTCGGCGGCCTGCATGGCCTCGTCGACGGTCAGGTTCTGCTCGATGAGCTCCTTCTGCAGGGCGTCGAGGTAGGCGCGGACGCCGGTAGCGCAGTGGTCGCGGTTCTCATAGGCGAGCGTGTTGATGTCCATGAGAACGTAGTTGATGGAGTTCTTGGGCTCCTCGTTGTTCACGACGTCTTTCTCTTCACAGTGATCGAAAGAGACATCCTGATCGCTGAAGTAGGGGCTGACCTCGGTGAGCAGTGCGGAATAGAGGGGGATAGCGACGGAGAACTCGGCGTTGGAGAGCATCTCCCACTGGATGGTCGCGATCTCGGGGTCCATGCCGTGACGGATCTGGAAGGTGTGGATCTCGGTGTTGCGGTTGGAGCCGATGGCATAGGCGCCGTCGGTGTTGGCGTTGAGGCCGGCGACATTCTCGCCGCGGGCGGCGAAGGAACGAATCATCTCAAAGGTGTTCCAGTCGGACTTGCCGGGCTGGAAGAACAGCGGCTGCATCTCGTGGACCAGGGCGCCGGTTGTGGCGCGAGCCTCTTCGCGCTCGTCCTTGACGATCTCGTAGTCGGTGCCCTCGGCAAGCGGAGCCATGAAGTAATCGCGGCCCTGGACATAGCGC
>USHS01000224.1 GCA_900554585.1 uncultured Collinsella sp. | reverse complement strand
GAAGACTCGGGCGTGCCGGCTGTCGCGGCGGCGACGTTGGAGCCGTCGAGCGTGACGTCCTCGACGCCGACGCCGCGGTCGATGCCCTTGGACTTGCCGACGATGTAGGTGAGCACGAACGGGATGACGACTGCCACGAGCATGCACAGCGCGAACGACAGGAAGTACTTGGAGTTGATGGAGAGGATGCCGGGCAGGCCGCCGACACCGATAGCGTTGGCCGCGGTGGAGGTGGCGGTGCAGATGACGCCGGCGACGGCGGAGCCGATCATGGCGCACACGAACGGGAAGACGTACTTCAGGTTGACGCCGAACATGGCGGGCTCGGTGACGCCCAGGTAGCACGAGAGGCAGGAGGGGATGTTGACCTGCTGCGCCTTGTCGTCGTTGCGCTGCAGCACGATCATGGCGAGGACGGCGGAGCCCTGCGCGATGTTGGACAGCGCGATCATGGGCCAGAGCATGGTGGTGCCGGTGTCCGCGATGAGCTGCAGGTCGATGGCGTTGGTCATGTGGTGCAGGCCGGTGATGACGAGCGGCGCGTACAGGCCGCCGAAGATAGCGCCAAACAGCACGCGGAACGGCCCGGAGATGCCGGCCATCACGACGTTGCCGACCGCGGTGCCGAGCGTCCAGCCGATGGGGCCGACGATGAAGTGCGCGGTCATGACGCCCAGGAGCAGCGAGCAGAACGGGACGACGATCATCTGCACGATGGACGGGGTGATCTTCTTGAAGAAGCGCTCATAGTAGTTGAAGCAGATGGCCGCGAGGATGGCCGGGATGACCTGCGCCTGGTAGCCGATCATGTGGACCTGTGCAAAGCCGAAGTCCCACGTGTGGGTGGCCCAGTCCTTCGCGGTGGCGCTGGGGACGGCGTACGCGTTCATGAGCTGGCCCGAGACGAGCGTGAGGCCGAGCACGATGCCGAGCATGGGGGTGCCGCCCATCTTCTTGGTGATGGAGTAGCAGATGCCCACGGGGATGCCCAGGTGGAAGACGGCCTCGCCGATGAGCCACAGGAAGTTGTATACGCCGGTCCAGAACACGGAGAGCGACGCGAGCGTCTGCGTGCCGTCGGGCCCGAAGTAGGGCATGTCGCCCAGGACGTTGCGGAAGCCTAGGATGAGGCCGCCGGTGATGATGGCGGGGATGAGAGGGGCGAAGACCTCGGCGATGGCGCCCATGGCCTTCTGCAGCGGGTTCTGGTTGCCGACGGCGGCCTTCTTCACGTCCGCCTTGGACGCCTCGCTCACGCCGGAGACGGCGACGAAGTCGTCGTAGAAGTCCGCGACGTCGTTACCGATGATGACTTGGAACTGGCCTGCCTGCGTGAAGCTGCCCTTGGCCGACTTGAGCGCCTCGATTGCAGGTACGTTCGCCTTGCTAGGGTCCGCCAGTGCAAAGCGCATACGAGTCATGCAGTGTGTGACCGCCACGATGTTGTCACGCCCGCCGACAAGCCTCAGAAGCTCTGTCGCGTCTTCCCTGTACTTTCCCATGTCCCCTCCACTTGTCTGGGGCTTGCGCCCTTCTCTTCGAAAACCTATTTGAATAGGTTTCTTCTATGAAGAAGATAGGCCTAACCTATTTGAATAGGTATGGATAATAATGCCTGTCGACAAGCGGTAGATTTTCGATCGCAAACGGTGTCGAGCTATCAGAACTCGCGGGAAGGGCTTACGTGCCCTGCTTTGGGGTTTGCACGAAAGTTCGACGTAGCTCCGGGGTGATGAGCGTTTTGTCTGAAGTGGGTGGGAAGAACAAATGTCCAGTTACTACCATTACCATTTATGTAAACCTATTTAGATAGGAGCTATTGCCATGAAGGCGATCTTCGATCGGATTTACAGCAATCTTCTCGAGCAAATCGAAACTGGTAAGTATCCCTACCAGTCCTTTCTTCCTTCCGAATCGGAACTCGCAAAGGATTACACGTGCTCGCACAACACCGTGCGCCGCGCCATTAGGCTGCTTGCACAGGGCGGCTATGTTCAGCCCATCAACGGTAAGGGCGTCCGTGTGATTTGGCTCCCCGTTGAGCGAGAAGCCTTTAAAATCGGTGGCATCGAGACTTTCAAAGAGGCCGCAAGGCGCAGCGGTCTGCACGCGATGACCAAGGTCCTCTCGATTGAGCATGCATCCGTAACCGAGTCCTTCGCATGCGAGAGTGGTTTTCCCGTGGGGAGCGATGTTACGCACGTAGAGCGCGTGCGCTACATCGACGGACACGCGGCGATTCTCGACCGCAACTGGTACCTGACTGAACTCGTGCCCAACCTCACGCCCGCAATCGCCGAAGACTCAATCTACGATTATGTTGAGGGGACCCTTGGGATGCGCGTGACCACCAGCAGGCGCACATTCACCGCCGAGAAGGCACTCAAGGCGGACCGAGAGGCAATCGACCTTGACGGTTACGACTTTGTGGCCGTGGTTACCAACCACACCTTTAACGATAACGGAATCATGTTCGAGTACACACAGTCACGGCACCATCCCAAGCACTTCTCGTTCACAACCGTAGCGCTGCGCGACCAGCTTTAAAGATCGGGCTGGAGGCAGGCCACCGCGCCGCCGCCGGTCAAGGGCGCAGCCTTGTCACCACAAATAGCAAGTTAGAAGCAGAAGAGCCCGGTGCTTGATGCACCGGGCTCCCAAACGGTTGGTGGAGGTGCGGAGAATCGAACTCCGGTCCACGATAATCCTGCGAAAGGTGTCTCCAAGCTCAGTCGATGTTCAGTAGGAAACCGCCAGGCACATCGACAGGCGAAAACGGCTTCCTGTCGGTTCGATCTTAGCCCGGGGCATACCGTCTACGTCCCCGGGAGCAACCTCCTTTAAATGATCCCGTGCAGATGCCAGAGGTTTAGCAGCTGGTTGGGAGGGCTGAACCTAAATTAGGCAGCCAGGGCGACAGGCTGAGCCTGCGCACCC
>USHS01000223.1 GCA_900554585.1 uncultured Collinsella sp. | reverse complement strand
ATATATAGGGGCCTCCCACGGGTGAGCTTCGTTTACGTGCTAGCAACTGAAACGGCTTCTTCAGAAAAAGCAGATAAAATCTTGTAGCAAACCGGTTCGATTAATTAAAAGTTCTCTTATCGAATCGGCTTGCTAGAAAGAATGCTTTTTTGTTTTCAAGCAAGAAGACTCCCGTCCGGGGCTCTCCCATATCGTTCCACGCGCAGTTTCGCAGCGAGCGAAGCGAAGCGAGAATGTTTGAGCATGGAATGATATGGGTGAGCCCCGGACGGGCGGGATTAGTGCGCCCCTGCGAAGCGAGAATGTTTGAGCATGGAATGATATATGGGCGGCTCCCGCCGAGCAGCGAACTTTCGGCTAGCGGATATGCGCAGGTTTTTCGCCCCAGTAGAAGCGGCAGAAGGCTCGTTTACGTTTTTGGGGCTTGCCTGTAAGCTCCATGGTTGCGATGGCGATATCCTCGGCTGCGTGTGGACGGCGCAGCACTTCGCCGTTGATGAGCAGAGCCTTGAGCGACTCGGGATGATCGTGGAGATGGCGCAACGTCACGATGAGCTCTCGTGCGGTGGTGACATGCATGCTGGCGCCCATGCCGGTGAGCATGGTGGTGTTGGCCTTTTCCTGTCCATATGACTTGCCCAGTAGAATCATCGGTAGGTGTGCGCACAGGCATTCGGTTACAGTGAGTCCGCCCGATTTGAGAATTGCCAGGTCGCAGCCGTGCATGAGCGCTGCCATGTCATCGACGTAGTCAAGAACCGTGACGTTCTCGAGTTTCATGGCATCGAAAAGCGTTTTGAGGCGGGTGGCATATTCGGCATCCTTGCCCGGTAAAAAGACAAAGTGCATGTCCTCGAAGCTGCGCAGGAAGGGGAGGGTGCGGTCCATCTCAGCGCGAAAGCGAACGTACGGTTGAGGCAAACTGGCGCCGGCCATCACCAGCACAACGAGCTTGTCTGTGGGGAGATTGAACTTCTCGAGTTCTTCCTCGCGGTTGTAGTCCGTATCAAACCCGGCGCGAATGGGGATGCCCGTAATGCGGATCTTTGCCTCGGGAACCTTACGGGGTCGGAGTGTTTCGGCCATAAACTCGTTTGCTACGCAGAATAGGTCGGTGTCCTTATGGGGCCACCAACCCTCGACCTCGTAATCGGTCGGTACACAAATGACGGGATAGTCGATGCCCGTAATGACGCGCGCGCCGACGGCGACGTTGGCTGCCGTGATATGTGTGGCTACCACGGCAATGGGCCTGCGAGTTCGAACGTATTCGTTAAATGCGGGGAACATGATGCGCGACCATGCCGTGCCACCGCCCCAAAGCAGGTGTCCGGTAAGGGTATAACGCCAGGTCAAGTCATAAATTGGGCGCGTGGCGCCGGTAAACGAGGCGGCCGTTTTGTTGCCATCGAATTTTATGCGTCCAAAATCAAGGATATCGAGCACTTCAATCTCAACATCCTCGGGGATGCCATTGGTGCCGCGGATGTGGTCGAATGCCTGCGCAATCGCATTTGCGGCGGCCTTGTGACCCGAGCCGACCGAGGCGTGCACGATAGTCACGAGAGGTTTTTGCTGAGTCAAGAGCGTGGTTTGTTCCGATTGGGGAGTGCTGTGCGTGAGCAGGGGAGCATCGTCGCTCGTCTGCGTCTGATCCATCGATATCTCCCCTTCATCTTTGTTTCACAGAGAATCATTGTAGTGCATGAGTGTCACGTTCGCATAAATTTGGGTATGAGCGCAAAGAACGCCAATCTTTCGACAGGAGGTCTCTTCATGACTACTCATCAGCCGATCGATGTTGCGATTATCGGCGGCGGGCCTGCGGGCTATGCTGCAGCCATTTACGCGGCGCGCGCCAACCTAACGACGACCGTGATTGAGCAAGGTATGTCGGGAGGACAGATCGCCACAACCAATGAGGTCGAGAACTATCCGGGCATTCCGCTCTTGAGTGGCGCCGAACTCGGCGAGCGGTTTCAGCAACATGCAGAGGGCCTGGGAGCACTGGTTGCATGGAGCATGGTTACGGGTATCGATTACGATGCGGATGCGGCGCTGTTTACGGTGCATCACGATATGGGCGATACGCTGGCCTCGAGCGTTATCGCTTGCATGGGTGCCACGCCGCGATCTGCTGGTTTTGTTGGCGAGGATACGTATCGCGGTCGTGGCGTTTCGTATTGCGCGACGTGCGATGGCATGTTCTTTCGCGGTAAACAGGTCTTTGTCATCGGTGGCGGTAATGCTGCCTGCGAGGAAGCCCTGTTCTTGTCAGAAATCGCCAGCAGCGTGACCATCGTCTTGCGCCGCGATCAGTTCCGTGCCCCCGATGGCGTGGTTCAAAAGGTGCTCGCAAAAGATAATATTTCAGTTAGGTACCAAACTAGTATTGTTGAGCTTTCTGGTGAGGCGATGCCCACGACAATCACGTTTAAGGACAATGCGACTAGTGAAATGCACGCTGAGTCCTTTGATCCTGGTTCGTTTGGCATTTTTGTCTTTGCTGGCACGCAGCCTCATACCGAGCTTGTTGAGTATCTGGTGGATCTGGCGCCCGACGGCGGTATTGTGACCGACGAATCGATGGCCACCCGCACGCCTGGCTTATTTGCTGCCGGCGATATCCGTTCCAAGCGTTTACGTCAAGTTGTGACCGCCGTTTCGGACGGAGCCATAGCGGCTACCAGCGCATACGCTTTCTTACGCGGATAAGTACGATAATATATCTTATGTAAGGTTGTTATTTTACTTAAACGTCCAGTGGCAAGGAGCTTGAGGCAACGTTGCCACTGGACGTTTTGTTGTGCAAAAACAAGCCAGTTTTCCTGCGGTCGGACCCGAGCCAAAGCCGACGATCATACCGTTCATTGTGGTATGCAAAACTAGATAATCTAGAATACAATATTGAAAACGAACGGAGGCACCATATGAATCACGTTAAGCATGTCATT
>USHS01000222.1 GCA_900554585.1 uncultured Collinsella sp. | reverse complement strand
CCTCACAACGGCGCCATCAACATCGACGTACACCTCGGCAGCAGAAGAGCTCTTGTCAGACGACTCATCGGCATCGTCAGCTGACGCATCCCCGGCCTCATGCACATCCAAGGTGCCCGCCTCATCACCACGCTCAAACGACACGCCGCTGGAGCGGCTACTAAAACTTGCCATCGCCAAGCCGCTCGCGGCGGCAATGACAACCAGAATCGCCACGACCACCGCCTTATGGCCGAGCAGCTTTTCTGCCCAGCGGTCCATCCGTTTAACCCGTTCGTGTTGCTCGCGTTGCGCCATAGCAAACACCTCCCAACACCATCGTGTCAGGAAACGAACGCTACGGCCTCCGCACGTCCACACCGGTTTTCGCGGTCAAACCAAAAGCTGACCAAAACCTTGCGAATAAATGTCCATTTATTCAGGAACACGTCGATAAATGAACGGTTTCTCGCCAAAAGCCCAGATACAAAAAGACCGACGATGCAAATGCACCGCCGGTCTATACACAACATTATTCGTGATCTTGGTAAATCTCACGCGGAGCGAGCTCGGAATGTTTGCGTTTTAAGGTCTTAGGAGCCTTATACGTGTTGCTCTCGAAGTCGATATACTCGGTCTGTTTGAGCAAACGCTCAATCATCTCCTCGTGATCGAACAACTCCCACGCCTCATGCACGGCATCGAGTTTAGCGTGCGTCTCGGGACGACGCGGCATAAACAGCGTGCAGCAGTCGGGAGCAGCCTCGGTTGAGATATCGAACGTACCGATCTCCTCAGCGCGTGCGATGATCTCCTGCTTGTCCGAACCGATCAACGGACGGAACACGGGGATCTTCACGGCCTCGTTGACGGCCATGATGTTCTCGAGCGTCTGGGAGGCAACCTGACCGAGTGATTCACCGGTAACGATAGCCTTGGCGCCCTCGATGTGCGCAATGCGCTCGGCAACCGAATACATGATGCGGCGGTACATAATCACGCGCAGATTGCTGGGGCAGGTGACCGAAATCTCGCGCTGGCAGTCGCCAAACGGGACTACGTACAGGCGACCGATCTGGACACCCGGCTCAAGCGCACGGATGATGTCCTGCACCAAATACTCGCTCGTATCGGGCGTCTGCGGACGACCGGAAAAATGCACCGGCACGCATACGGCGCCGCGACGCGCGAGCATCCAGGTCGCCACCGGAGAATCGATACCCGACGACAGAAGCGTCACGACCTTGCCGGCAGATCCCACCGGCAGACCGCCCACGCCGCGCTCGGAGCGCGCGTACACATAAACGCTACCCTGGACCACCAGCACGTGCACCATTGCGTCGGGGTCGTGCATCTGGACCTTTTTATCGGGAAACGCCTCGCACAACACCTCTCCCACCTGACGATTGATATCAATCGAGGTGAGCTCGTAGTCGGTGTTCGAGCGCTTGGCATGCACCTTAAACGACTCAAAGGGACCAAACTCGCGCAGCGCCTTCACGGCGGCGGCGCAGTACTCCTGCGGGTCGCGGTTCGTGTGATATGCCAGGGACACGCGAGCAACGCCGGGGACGGTGCGAATGACGCGCGCCGCCTCGTCGGCCTGATGCTCGTTAAAGGTCACGAGGATATAACCGGAAATTCGAGACACGGCATTCACGGAAAAGGCGGCCAAGGCCGCCTTGATGTTATCCATGAGGATATGCTCAAAATGTGCGCGGTTCTTGCCCTTTAGTCCAACCTCGTGATAGTGGACCAGGCAGACGCGGGCTGCCATTTAGGCTTCAGCAACCTTATGGCCGAGTGCCTTCTCGTAACGGGCCTCGTCGTAGGAGATGTCGCCGTCGACAATCTCGTCCATAGCCATCGAGATGGTATCGGCGCCGGAAAGCGCAATGGTGATGTCATCGACATCCTGGACGGCAAGCACGCGGTTGTGCTGGCCACGCAGCATGCTATTGATGTCGCAGGCGCGCTTGGAGGCAAGCGAAGCAAGCAGGAAGCGGTTGTGATCGGTCTTCTCCAGAAGATCGTCAATGCAAGGCTTTACAACGGACACGGACCTCAGATCCTTTCATGCATATCGAGAACGCGAACGAGCTCATCGGTCGCGCGGTCGAGATCGTCATTCACCACGACGTCGTCGTAGCGGTCGGCAAGGGCAAGTTCATCGGCGGCGTTTGCCATACGCAGCTCAATCGTCTCGGGCGTCTCGGTACCGCGACCGACCAGACGCTCGCGGAGCACCTCGAGCGAAGGCGGCTTGATAAAGATCAACACGGCCTCGGGGAAACGCTCCTTGACCTGCAGGGCTCCCTGGACATCGATCTCCAAGATCAGAGACGAGCCAGAGGCGAGCTTGGATGTGACCTCGCTCACCAAGGTGCCGTAGCAGTTACCGTGGACCTCGGCCCACTCAACAAACTCACCGTTTGCCACGCGGCGGTCGAACTCCTCGCGCGTCAGGAAAAAGTAGTTGACGCCGTCGACCTCACCTTTGCGTGGTGCTCGCGTGGTAGCCGAAACCGTCAGGCCCAGGTTCGAGCGACGCTCGCGCACACGAGTGACGAGCGTGCCCTTGCCTGCACCTGACGGTCCAGAAATCACAAAGAGCTTTGAATCCTGAGCGCTCACTTATTTGGTCAGCTGCTCGAGGAGCTGCTCGCGCTGACGGACACCGAGGCCCTGGACGCGACGGGTAGCGGAGATGCCGAGCTCCTCCATGATCTTGGCGGCCTTGGCCTTGCCATAACCGGGCAGGGACTCGATGAGGGTGGAAACCTTCATGCGGGAAGCGATGGGGTCATCGGAGTTGAGCACGGACTCGAGGGACTTCTCGCCCTTCTTGATCTGCTCGCGAAGCTCAGCGCGGGCGTGACGTGCGGCAGCAGCCTTCTCAAGAGCCTGCTTGCGCTGCTCGTCGGTAAGCTGAGGGAGTGCCATTCGAACCTCCAAATAGTTGGGTTATATCCTGTCTCTTATACACATCTCCGAGCCCACGAGA
>USHS01000221.1 GCA_900554585.1 uncultured Collinsella sp. | reverse complement strand
GCCCGCCCTCTCCGCCCGGCCTGCGCCGCGCAGCCGCCGCAGTTCCGCGCCTTTTGCCCAAAATGAAAAACCAGGCAGGGCTGCGGCCTTCCTTGCCGCGCTCTCTGCCTGTTTTCCGTCTGCCGTGTGGTCTTTGGGAATCACCTAATAATAAAAAAAGCGCCTCGCCGGCGTCTTTTTTTATCTGGTGACCCGGACGGGAATCGAACCCGTGTTACAGCCGTGAAAGGGCCGTGTCTTAACCGCTTGACCACCGGGCCATTATGGTAGCGGTAGGTGGACTTGAACCGCCGACACTTCGGGTATGAACCGAATGCTCTAGCCAACTGAGCTATACCGCCATATAAGCGCGATTATCACGCAAGGGTTATTATACTAAATGGAAAAAGGCTTGTCAACCCTCTTTTTCATCATTTTTTCACGCCCCGTGGGGCAAAAGCCCCATGAAAGCCCCCCGTTTTATCCCACCCCTTTGATGAAAACAGAGAATTGCACCAAAGCCGAGAGATTTCCTTGACCTTTTGGGGCGGATGCACTACAATAATAAAAATATCTGCCCGGCGCCAGGAGCCCGGCGGGCGCTCTCCGCTCCGCCTCGGGCGCGCCGCCCTTTCGGGGACGGCACCCCTCGTCCGCTCCGCGCGCCCGCCGCCCTACGCCGTTTTCCGGCCGGGCACCCAGAACAGTACATTCAAAAAGCATAGCATAGAAGGGGGATCTTATTGATGCTGAATACCGATCACAATTCCAAATTTCTGCCGGAGGCACTCACCTTCGATGACATCCTGATGGTGCCGGCCCACAGCAATGTGCTGCCCGCCGATATCAATGTCCGCACCCGCCTGGCCGGGGATATCTACCTCAATACCCCGCTCATCAGCGCCGCCATGGATACCGTCACCGAAAGCCGCATGGCCATCGCCATGGCCCGGGAAGGCGGCCTCGGCGTCATTCATAAGAATATGCCCATCCGCCAGCAGGCCGATCAGGTCGATCGGGTCGGTGGTGGCGCCGGTCTGGGTCTCGAAGGACTCGTCGACGCCCTGGGCGATATCGGGGGACTGCTCGTGGATGAGGCTCATAACGCCACAGGTATCGCAGTCAAAACCAAACTTGGCGCGGTTGTAGCCAATGCGGCGGATAACGCCACGGGCAATCTCCTGCACGTCGACGTAGGCCTGGGTGCGGATCTCGCCGGCGACGATGACGGTGCCGGTGGTCACGAGGGTCTCGCAGGCGCAGCGGACGTTTTCCACGTTGGCGGGCACGCCGTTGGGCGCAATATAGCCCTGCTCCTGTAGCTCTATTTCTTTGGCGAGGATTGCGTCGAGGACGGCATCGCTGATCTGGTCGGCGATCTTATCGGGATGACCTTCGGTCACCGACTCCGACGTAAACACAAAGGACCCGTGTTGGGGTGGGATGGAACGAAGTTCTTCTGACATGATTGTCCTTTCAAAAACGTGTCCCGGCGACCGTTACCATTCCGCCGGGCTCTCTATGCAAGGGCACATCATAGCGCCTAAATCCAACATTCACACCCTTTCCGCACCTACTCATTGGGGACAGGCTTAAATGACCAGTCGGGTGCTCATTGGGTAGTCATTTAACTCTGTCCCCAATGAGTAGGTCGATGCCCTTTGTGCGGAGGTGGGCATTGTTGCTTTATACTGATGCGGTTAGACATCCATCCTGCAATCGAGGAGATTTCCATGGCATCAGACGTTCGCGTCCGCTTTGCACCCTCACCGACGGGCAAGCTGCACATCGGCGGCGCCCGCACCGCTATCTATAACTGGGCTTTTGCCCGCGCAAACGGCGGCACGTTCATCCTGCGCATCGACGACACCGACCCCACCCGTTCCACCGACGAGAACACGCAGATCATCCTGCGCGCCATGCGTTGGCTGGGTCTTGACTGGGACGAGGGTCCCGAGGTGGGCGGCGACTTTGGCCCCTATGCTCAGACCGAGCGCCTGGACCTGTACAAGCAGGCCGCCCAGCAGCTCTGGGATGAGGGCAAGGCCTATCCCTGCTTCTGCACCAAGGAGCAGCTCGAGGCCGATCGCAAGGCCGCGCAGGAGCGCAAGGACCCCTTCCAGGGCTATCAGCGCCGCTGCCGCGATCTGAATCCCGAGGAGGCACGCCGCCGCATCGAGGCCGGCGAGCCCTACGTCCTGCGCATCAAGGTGCCCGAGGACCGCGGCGACGTCGTCATCCACGACGCTGTCCATGGCGAGGTGACCTTCGATGCCAAGGAGCTCGACGACTTTGTCATCTTCCGCTCCGACGGCACGCCCACGTACAACTTTGCGACCGTCGTCGACGACGCCATGATGAAGATCACCCACGTCATCCGCGGCGACGACCACCTTTCCAACACCCCGCGCCAGGTCATGGTCTACGAGGCCCTCGGTGCGCCCGTGCCCACGTTCGCCCATATCTCCATGATCCTGGGCGCCGACGGCAAGAAGCTCTCCAAGCGTCACGGCGCCACCTCGGTGGAGGAGTACCGCGACGCCGGCTACCTGCCCGACGCGTTCGTCAACTATCTGGCGCTGCTCGGCTGGTCGCTCGACGGCGAGACCACGATCATCCCGCGCGATGTCCTGGCCAGCAAGTTCTCGCTTGACCGCATCTCCAAGAACCCGGCGACCTTCGATCCCAAAAAGCTCGATTGGGTTAATGCCGAGTACATCAACGGCATGTCCGACGCCCAGTTTGCCGACGAGATCATGGTCCCCGAGCTGCACGAGGCGGGTCTCATCGAGGGTAATGTCGAGTACGGCGAGGATTGGATCGACGCGCTTGCCGCCATCGTCAAGCCGCGCACCAAGATGCCGGCCGACGCCGTGACCGTCGCCGCCCCCATCTTTGCCACGGCCGAGACGCTCGAGTATGACGAGAAGTCCGTCAATAAGGGCCTGGCCAAGGAGGGCATGGGTGCCATTCTGGACGCCGCCAAGGCCGCGCTCGAGGGTGTTACCGAGT
>USHS01000220.1 GCA_900554585.1 uncultured Collinsella sp. | reverse complement strand
AGCTATTTCTTCTCTTCGCGAGCTATCATGCGACCGAGAGCCGCTGTAAAGGGATCGAGCAGCACACCGGCGATAACCACGAAGGCCCACCCCTTTGTGACAAGGCCTGCCCAGCGCGCAAAGAACGTATGGCCTTCAATCGTTCCGAATCCTCCCTGGAAGGCAATCTCGCCAAAACCGATCGCCATAAAAAGGAGCGTGGCACCGATGACCGTACCGGCGATCTTGTGTGATGCACTCCCCTGCTCAAAACCAAAAAAGTCCAGGCACATGCCAACCGTCTTTCCAAACAGCGGAAGCGCGCTCAATACCTCGGCGATCACTGTGGCGACCACGAGCTGTCCCCAAAAACCCGTGGGACTCGTCAGGTCCAAACCGGGTGCCCCTTCGATAATGGGGAGAAATGCACAGAGCAACAAAGGGTTAAAGAAGCCATTGAGAATGCCGATGACGCGGCCGACAGGGAGCTTCATGGCCTAAATCCTTTCAGAACAATTGATAAAAAGAGGGCCGCCGGCATTTGTCGGCGGCCCCGTTAAAGCTACAGATGCGATGCGGCAACTGCCAAAAGCAACTACTCTGCTTCGCCCTGAGCGGCCATCTTTTCGGCCTCGGCGAGCTGCGCCGGAGTCAGTTTGCGATACTTAATGGCGCCAAAGACGACACAAGCCGCACACACGATCATGCCAGCGACGAACTTCTGGTCGATCGTTGCACCAAACGGCGACGTCACGGCCTCGAACACAATGGGAGACAGTGCCATGCCAAAGTTGATGCCTGCCATGCCAATGGCGAGGTTAAACGCACGTCCCTCGGGGGCAGAGTTGCCGGCGGCAAAATTGCCCTCCAGCGGCACGTATGTCTCCTTGCCCAACGCAACGACAAAGCCCGCAACGCACAGCACCATAAAGGCGGGCGCGACCAGCGTGAGGCCCAGGCCAACGAGCGTCACGCCCCACGCAATCGGCATAGCCAGGTTCTTAAACTTGGCAAACAGCGGACCGACCAAAAGACCAGCTGCAATACCGGCAACGGTCATAATGGTAGAGGCAAGACCGGCCTCCACGGTACCACCAAAGCCGCGACCCACGACAAGCAGCGAGACATTGGAGCTAAAGAGCTGGAACGTGAGCACGAACACAAAGCTCATGAGCGTGATAATTGCGACCTCTTTGGGCATGTTGGCAAACACGTTGACTTTACGCTTGGGCTCCAGATGGCCCTCGGGCAGGCAGACGGCCTCAATGACGATAAACACGATCATGATGAAATAGGCCGCATAGCTGTGGAACCACTCGGCAGAACCCAAGATGCCGGAAACCATCGTCCAGATAATGCCGCCCAGTGCAACAAAAGTGGAGTAGATGCCCATGACAAACGAGCGCTGCTTTCCACCAAAGTAATCCGCGATAAGAGCGTCTGTTGAATTCTGCACGGCGCCGAGACCAAGGCCCATAACAGCAGAAGCCGCTAAGACCTGGCCGAGTGAGTCGTGGAACACCAGCACCGAGGCGCCTGCCAGCATCACGATAACGTGACCGACAAGCGTCGTCTTCTTCTTGGACACGCGAGAGGCGAGCTGTGAAGAGACGAGCATGGCGGACAGCGCCATCATCAACGGGATGATGCCGATGATCATCTGGACGGCAGCGATGTTTTCGTTGGGAAACGCCGCCGCAACAGAGGCCACGATGGGGACGGGCACCAACATGCCCATAATGCACATGGCGGCAGCATAAATGCCCACCAGGTACTTGATCTTGGTTTTATCCATGATCCATCCTTACACTTAGAAAAAGGGTCGGCGCGTCCGGACATCACCATCGGACGCCCCAAACACAGCACTATCAGTCGTTGAATCCGGTGAACACGGGCTCTCCGCTGTACACGAGCGCTTCCTCGACGCCATCGAGCACGCGGCAGGCGCCAGACGCCATCGCCTCGAGTTCAAACTCGCCGGGATAAGCCGATACGGGGGCGATCCAAGAGCAGCACTCCTCAATCGAGGCAACGAGCTCTTTGCTGTGGACCATGCCGCCTCCGAGCAAGATGCCGTCGACGTCACCCTTCAGCACGCAAGCCATCTCACCAATCCACTTGCAGATTTGGTAGATCATTGCATCCCAGGCGCGAGCTGCGGCCTTATCGCCCGCAGCGGCACGATCGCACACCTCGATGGCATCGGAGGTACCCAAAAGATCGACAAAGCCGCCGGTCTTCATGCAATGGGCGCGGGCGACATCAAGGCCGTGCTCCGCAGTGTACTTTGCGACCTCGATCGCGGGAACCGATCCGCAGCGCGTCGGCGCCATGGGACCCTCGCCGCCGACGATGTCGTTGCCGTCTACCATCTTGCCCTTAAGATGAGCCGAGATAGAGATGCCGCCGCCGATATGGCAAACGATGAAGTTGCACTCATCATAGGGGCGACCGAGCGTTGCCGCATGGCGGATGGCGGTCTCTTTGAGATTAAGGGCGTGCAGGTGCACGTTTCGATACACGCCCTTAATGCCCGTCATACGTGCGAGGTCGCACAGCTCGTCGGTATCGGGAGGATTCACCACAAAAGAGGGCTTTCCCGTCTTTGAGGCGAACTCATGGGCAATCTGGGGACCCAGCTGTGCCGGGTGCTGAATGCCATTTGCGCCAACGCGAGCATGCTCGAGCATGACCTCATTGATGGCATACGTACCACCGGGCAGCGAAAGCAAGCCACCGCCGCGACCGACAAATGCATCAAAGTCCTCGAGCTTTAGGCCCGCCTCCCCCAGTGCTCCAAGAATCAGATCGCAGCGATACGGCATCTGAGCCGAAACCCCGTCGAACTGGGCAAGGTCCTTCGCATCATGCGCAACGTTCTTGCTGAGCTTGCACTCATCGCCCTCAAAAACGCCCACCTTCGTGGAAGTGGAACCCGGGTTGATTACCAGAACGCGCCAGGGAGTCTTTTTATCGGACATACCTCTGTCTCTTATACACATCTGACGCTGCCGACGAAT
>USHS01000219.1 GCA_900554585.1 uncultured Collinsella sp. | reverse complement strand
CGCCTTCCGGGGTGGACTTAATGAAGGTCGGGGTCTCGACCTCGGTGAAGTCCATCTCCTCCAGCGCGTGGCGGGCGGCCTTGGCCATGTCGGAGCGCAGCTTGAGGTTGGCCATCATCTCGGGACGGCGGAGGTCCAAATAGCGATAGCGCAGGCGGGTGTCCTCGCTGGTCTCGATACCGTCCTCGATCTGGAACGGCGGGGGGACGGACGTGTTGAGCACCTCGGCGTGGTCGGTCAGGACCTCGATCTCGCCGGTCGCGAGCTTTGCGTTGGTGGTCTCCTCGCCACGGGCGCGCACGACACCGTGGATCTTGATGGGCCACTCGGGACGCATGGTCTCGGCGATCTTAAAGGCGTCGCCGTCAGAGTGCTCGGGGTCGAAGGTGAGCTGCGTGATGCCCTCGCGGTCGCGAAGGTCGCAGAAGATAAGGCCGCCGTGGTCGCGGCGACGGCTCACCCAACCGGTGAGGGTGACCTCTTCGCCCACGTTCTCGAAGCGAAGCTCGCCGCAGGTACGGGTGTGCATGGAATGCTCATCGATGGGACGGGTCTGGCTCATACCAGTGATCCTCCTTTATGGATCTGTGCCGCCCCGTGTCGTTCCGGGCGGCGTCGTACAGATTTGCCCAGCCTGCGTAAACCGCGCAGCCGGACATGGCGTTCTATCTTATCGCACCCGCGTCGATGTGCCGCGAAAAAGTAGCTCTTGTCCAAAGACTTGACGGAGACGAAACAATTGACGCGGCCTGGCCGTCGCCAAGGCGCGCCGCGTGCGACAATGTGCCCCAATACAACCGCACTCGGAAAGGCCCGTCATGACCGCACGCCTCATCGTTATGGATATCGACTCCACGCTCATCAACCAGGAAGTCATCGACCTGTTGGGCGAGGAGGCCGGCGTAGGCGAGCAAGTGGCGAAGATCACTGAGCGCGCCATGCGCGGCGAACTGGACTTTAAGCAGGCGCTCGAGGAGCGCGTGGGGTTGCTTGCCGGCTTGGACGAGAGTGTGTTCGAGCGCACCTTTGAGCGCGTGACGTTTACCCCCGGCGCGCTGGAGCTTGTGCGCTCGGCACACAGCAAGGGCTGGAAGGTTGGCGTGGTAAGCGGTGGCTTCCACGAGGTCGCCGACAAGATCGTAGCCGCCGCGGGCATCGATTTTTGCCTGGCTAACCGCCTGGAGGTCGTGGACGGCAAGCTCACCGGCAAGCTGGCGGCAGACATCGTGACCAAGGAATCCAAGCTCATCCGGCTGCTGGATTGGGCAGTCGAGTGCGGTGTCGATATGGCCCATACCGTCGCGATCGGCGACGGCGCCAACGACATCCCCATGATTCAGGCCGCGGGCACGGGCATCGCGTTTTGCGCCAAGCCCAAGACGCGCGAGGCCGCCCCGTTTGCCATCGACGAGCGCAACCTGATGCTCGCCATGGACATCATCCTGCGCGACTAGTCAGTTTGCCTCACAACTTCATCTAATCTGACATGTCAGATTTCCGAACAATTATGCTCTAATGTTCGGAAACAACCCTTCGCGTGCTAAACTTTTCTGAGTCGAAGGGAACTTATATGGACAAACGAGATCTTGAGCAATTGCTAAGTGACGTGGCAGACGGAAGCATTACGCCTGCCGATGCCCTCACGCGCATCCAGACGGCGCCAACCGCCGACCTGGGCTTTGCACAGCTCGATCTTTCGCGCGGGGTGCGCCAGGGAGCCGGCGAGGTTATCTACGGCGCCGGTAAAACCGCCGAGCAGATTGCCGCCATTATCGAAGCGCTTCTCGATGCAGGCCAGGGACACGTCCTGGTCACGCGGCTCGATGCCGATAAGGCTGTGCGCACCGCTGAGCTTCTTGCCGACGACATCGACCTTGGATATATCCCGAACGCACAGCTCGCCCTCGTGGGCGGCAAGCCCTCCCCTACTGGCAACGGACGCATCGTCGTCGCCTGCGCCGGCACGAGCGACCTGCCCGTCGCCGAAGAGGCCGCGTTGACGGCCGAATTCTATGGCAACGAGGTCGACCGCCTCTACGATGTGGGTGTCGCCGGCCTGCACCGCCTGCTCGCCCGCGAGCTTCGTGCGCCCGTAAGCCCCAAGCGGGTCGGTAGGCTGGTCTTCGCGGCAGGGCGTGTTGACGTTGCCGCTGAACACGTAGTCGGTCGAGACGTGTATGAGCACCGCGGCGGCCTCGTGGGCGGCCTGCGCCAGCGTGGCCACCGCTCTATTGTTGAGCAGGTCGGCGGTCGGCTCGTCGTCCTCGGCGCGGTCCACGTTGGTGTAGGCCGCGCAGTTCACAATCACGTCGACGTGTCCGCCTTTCACGGCGGCGAACACGGCTTTGGCGTTCGTGATGTCGAGCTCCGAGGTATCGGTGAACAAATAGCGGTCGGCGCTTCCCGCCGAAACGTTCCGCATTTCGCGGCCCAACTGCCCGTTAGCCCCGGTTACCAATATATTCATGTTTGCGGTTTTATTTGAACGATTCGTAGTCAAACGGCGTGTCGAAGTCGCACAACAACGAATGCTTCGTGTCCTTGTCGCTCAGTATGGCGTGGCATGTGGGTATGCGCCAGTCAATGCCGAGGCTTCCGTCGAGTATGCTTATGCCGCCGTCGGCCTCGGGGTGGTAGAAGTTGTCGCACTTATACTGGAACACGGCCACGTCGCTAAGCACGGCGAAGCCGTGGGCAAAGCCCTGCGGTATGAAGAACTGACGGTGATTCTCCTCGGTGAGCTCCACGGCCACGTACTGCCCGTAGGTGGGCGAGCCGCGTCGTATGTCGACGGCCACGTCGAGCACCGCGCCGCGCACGCAGCGCACCAACTTGGCCTGCGTGAAAGGCGGGCGCTGGAAATGCAGGCCACGCATTACGCCATAACTTGAACAACTCTCATTGTCCTGTACGAATTGCACAGAACGTACTTTTTCATCAAACTCCTTTTGCGAGAATGATTCAAAGAAATATCCGCGTACATCTGTGAACAGACTTGGTTCAATAAT
>USHS01000218.1 GCA_900554585.1 uncultured Collinsella sp. | reverse complement strand
GCGCCTACCTGCGCCCGGGCACCCATATGCTCGACGGCTCCAAGGCCGGCACGCACGTGGAGATCAAGAAGTCCACAATCGGCGAGGGTTCCAAGGTGCCCCATCTGTCCTACATCGGCGACACCACCATGGGCTCCGGCGTCAACGTGGGCGCGGGCTCCATCACCTGCAACTACGACGGCGTCCACAAGCACAAGACCGTCATCGGCAAGGATGCCTTCATCGGTTCCGACACCATGATGGTCGCGCCCGCCCAAATTGGCGACGGTGCACTCGTGGCCGCCGGCTCCGTCATCACCGAGCCGGTCCCGGCCGACGCACTCGGTCTGGGCCGCGCCCGTCAGGTAAATATTGAGGGCTGGGCCGCCGATTATCGCCGCCGTCTGCACGAGGACGACGAGGTATAACGTTTCGCCAAACACAAAAGGAGCTGTTCCATGGGGACGGCTCCTTTTTCTATCGTGACCTGCGCGACCGGATGAGTGGTCGGTTCGTGTCCGTTGACGGTAAAGACGTTATCAAGACCCGATTAACCCCGCCGCACGGTTACAATGCAAAAAGGCATCTATATGGCATTCGATGTATAAAGGAGAAGGGTAATGCCGATTAATGATCCCGAGAAGTCGGAGAATATGCGCAAGTCCATCCGCGTGTATTCCGGTTCCTCCAACCGTCCCCTCGCTCAGAAGATCGCTGAGTACCTTGGGGTCGAGCTTTCGGGCCTTACGCTAAAGCAGTTCGCCAACGGTGAGATTTACGCCCGCTACGACGAGACCGTCCGCGGCGCCGACGTCTTCCTGATTCAGTCCGTGGCCGGCGGCAACGTCAACGACATGCTCATGGAGCTGCTCATCGCCACCGACGCTGCCAAGCGCGCATCCGCCCGCTCCATCACCGCCGTCATCACCCACTACGGCTATGCCCGCCAGGACCGCAAGGCCGGCCCGCGCGAGCCCATCACCGCCCGCCTCGTCGCCAACCTGCTCGAGCGCGCCGGCGTCGACCGCATCATCACCCTCGACCTGCACCAGGGTCAGATCCAGGGCTTCTTTGATATCCCGGTTAACCACCTGTCCGCACTGCCGCTGTTTGGCCAGTACTACAACGCCATGAACTTCGACACCGACAACCTGGTTGTCGTCTCCCCCGACGTGGGCCGCGCCAAGGCCGCCAAGAAGCTGTCCGACATGCTCGGCTGCGACCTGGCCATCGCCCACAAGGGCCGTCCGCGCCACAACGCCGCTGAGGTCATGGGCATCATCGGTGACATCAAGGGCAAGACCTGCGTCATCAACGACGACATGATCGACACCGCTGGCACCCTGTGCGCCAACGTCAAGGAGCTCAAGGCTATGGGCGCTGGCGACATCTACGTCTGCGCCACCCACGGCATCTTCTCCGGTCCGGCCATCGAGCGCCTGAACGACGCCCCGATCGTCGAGTGCGTCGTCACCGACGCCATTCCCGTCGAGGTCGGCGGCAAGATCAAGACCATCTCGGTCGCCGAGGAGTTCGCTCAGGCCATCTCCGCCGTTTACCACGAGGAGCCCGTCTCCACGCTCGTCGGCGGCGACTTCGCGCTGTAGTCGCATCGTCCTTGCAACCCGGCGCATCGCCGTCGGAACAGAAGAAACCCCCGCGCTCCCCCTTGCTTCGCAAAGGTCGCGCGGGGGTTTCTTCTGTTCCGACGGCTTGCTCTGCCGCAGCCGTGCTTTTGTCTGGTGGGATTTCGCTGAAACGAAGTCTCGCCTTCGGCGGGCGTGGTAGCCTTTGTCGTTGATTGAACTATTTACGTAACGGAGGACAAACATGGCAGCTGCACAGCCGCTTAAGATTCGCATGGTTGCCGGACTTGGCAACCCGGGCGAGGAATATGCCGAGACCCGCCACAACGCCGGCTTTAAGGCAATCGACGAGTTGGCCCGTCAGGCCGGCGTCACGTACTGGAAAAACCAGGCCGGCGCCGAGGTCGCGCTCATCAACATCAACGACCCCGAGGAAGAGGGCTGCAAGCGCCAGATTGTGCTGGTCAAGCCGCAGTCGTACATGAATACCTCGGGCGGCCCCATCTCCAAGCTCTGCCGCGAGTACAAGATCAAGGCCGAGGAGCTGCTCGTAATCCACGACGAGCTCGATATTCCCGCCGGCGACGTGCGTGTTAAGGTGGGCGGTGGCCATGCTGGCCACAACGGCCTGCGCTCCATCATCGACAAGATGGGCAGCCGCGACTTCAGCCGCATCCGCACCGGCATCGGCAACCCTCCCGGCAAGATGGCCGTCGCCGACTACGTGCTTAAGCAGCTGCGCGCCCGCGAGGCCGAGGATTTCCAGGACACCTGCGTCCGCGCGGCCGACGCCGCCGGCCTGGCGATCGTGCACGGCGTGGTCTATGCCCGCGACCATGTCAACGGCGCCGCCTCCGCCAACGGCAAGCACTAAAACCTACCATTTAGGGACAGGTTTATTTTGGCAGGTTATACCTGCGGAAACGCCGCGGCGGCCGCATCGCAATAAGCCCTGTGCCGCCATACATATGCAGTACCCCAAAGGGGGCCGGCCTCATCACAACCCGAGGCCGGCCCCCTTTGCCGTTTTACCCGATAAGACTGACCAAAATAGACCTGCCCCTATTTGGTAGGCCAAAGTGGATAAACCCTGCTCCCAACCGCCGAAGACACACGTAAGTGACATGTCCATGAGGGTATAATTTGCACCGTATGTCTGCACAACGCCTGTGCGCGTACGGTTTTATTCGGGCTACCGTCCATTTCCGTGGAGGCACGGTTCGGCGGCCCTAACAAGAGAGGGGTTCTATGTATAAGATCCTGGAGAAGACGCAGTTCTCGGAGAAGGTGTTCAAGTTCCGCATCGAGGCGCCCGCAATCGCCAAGCATGCGCACGCTGGACAGTTCCTCATGGTTCGCGCCAACGAGACGGGCGAGCGTGTCCCGTTTACCCTGGCCGGCTGGAACGGTGACGAGGGCTGGGTCGAGTTCATCTTCATGGTG
>USHS01000217.1 GCA_900554585.1 uncultured Collinsella sp. | reverse complement strand
CTGGTTAATGAAGATGCAGGTCGTGTTGGACTCGGCAAGCGAGCCGGCGAGCTTGCGGAGTGCCTGGCTCATCAAGCGAGCCTGCAGACCCACCGTCGTGTCACCGATCTCGCCCTCGATCTCGGCACGTGGAGTCAAGGCGGCAACAGAGTCGACGACGATGGCGTCGATGGCACCGGAGCGCACAAGCATATCGACGATCTCGAGCGCCTGCTCGCCCGTATCGGGCTGGGAAATGAGGACCTCATCGATATCAACACCGATGCGCGCGGCATAGGTGGGATCAAGCGCGTGCTCGGCATCGATAAATGCAACGACGCCGCCCATGGCCTGTGCTTCTGCAAGGATCTCGAGCGAAAGCGTCGTCTTACCGGAGGACTCGGGGCCATAAATCTCGACGATACGGCCGCGCGGCACGCCGCCGATACCCAAGGCGGCATCGAGCGCCAGAGAGCCCGTCGGAATAGCCTCGACCTCGAGCTCGGGACCGCCGTCGCCATCCCTCATGATAGAGCCCTGGCCGAACTTCTTCTCGATCTCGGCCTTGGTGGTAGCGATCATCTCATCGCGCTCTTTACCCGTCGTGCGTGCATGAACGGTACGTACGGGACCTGAATTCTTGGCCATGAATAGCCCTCCTCTTAACAACCTGAAACGATAATAAACGAACGGCTGTTCGTGGTCAACCGTTCAGATTCATCATATGCACCCGACCATTCCAAAACCCGACCAAACGCCGACCAATCACCGACCAAACGCTTGACCCCCCCAATCACAAATACTGGTAATCGAACAAGTTTAGGTCATGTACCAGCTAAAACGGCAAAATCGTCAAAGGTCCCTATCTCCACAATTAAGGGGCCCTAAGGCCCCTTAAACCACGTCTATTCCATAGAATTGAGCACGCGGACAATGCGCTCCAAAGCCTCCGCGACCGCATAGGCCCGAACGCACGACCGATCGCCCTCATAATGACAGCGCGCAGAGTCGACAACCGGCGCTCCCCCATCGGCCGGGCGATACGCCCAGCCAATATAGAACGTGCCGGCGGGGTCTTGCTCGGTGCCGCCGCCGGGCCCAGCGTAGCCCGTTGCACTCACGGCTATGTCGCTCTGATAGAGATCCAGCGAGCCCGCGGCCATCTCACGCGCCGTCTGGTGCGACACGGCGCTAAACCGATCGAGCGTTTCCTGCTCGACGCCGAGCACGCGATGTTTGACCTCATCGCAGTAGGTCACCGCACCGCCCCGAAGCACCGCCGAGGCACCCGGGATATCGGCAATCGTCGAGGCGATCATGCCCGCCGTCAACGACTCCGCCGTCGACACCGTCACACCACGGGCACTCGCGCGCTCGACAATATCGCGCGCCAGCTCCTCATTGTTTGCGGCGATCTGCAAATAAGACTCCGTCATATCCACCAGGACCTAGACCGAAAAGACGATCTTGCGGCAGTTCCAGAAGTACTGGGCGCCCGAGATAACGGTCAGGACAACGGCAACAGCGTACAGGAAGCGTGAGACGCCATAGACACCGAGCAACAGCTCCGCAGGCCCCAACTGGAGGCCGGTCATAGCAAAGACGCACAGGTAGCCGCAGATGGAGACCATCGTGGTTGCCGTCTTGTACTTGCCGAGCTTATCGGCGGCAACAACCACACCGGCAGCACTCGCGACCATGCGAAGGGCGCTCACCAACAGCTCACGGAACAGGATGATGAACACGGACCACACGGTCACCGCGCCAAAATCCAAGAACAGCAGCAGGGCAGAGAACACCAGCAGCTTGTCGGCGATAGGGTCCAAGAACTTACCGAAATCGGTGATCTCGTTGCGCGAGCGCGCCAGATAGCCGTCGACCTTATCGGTGCACGACAGGATCACGTACAAAATGAAGGCGGCGGCTGCGAGCGGGCCGTCGAAGGTGCTCCAGTCCGTACCGGCAACGCTCGCGTGAGACAGGGCCGAAACGATCATGAACACCGGGATAAAGACGATGCGAACGCACGTCACGATGTTGGCGGGCGTCCAAACACTCGTCAGTTCCTTATTGCTCTCGTTTGCCACGACGCTCTCCTACTCCACAACATGACCGATAAGCTCATAGCAGAAGCTATCGGTAAACTCGACAGTCAGAATATCGCCCACGGACGCCTCGCTGGCGTCCAGATGCACCGCGCCATCGGAATCGGGCGCCTGGAACCAGGCGTGACCGATCAGCTCGGCGCCGTCCTCGGTCTCCTCGATGCCATCGACGATCACCTGGGCGCGCTCGCCCACATGAGCCGCCGTGGCGGCAAAACCGAGCGACTCAGCCAGGTCCATGGCCTCCTGGGCGCGCTCGAGCTTAACCTCCTCATCGACCTGTCCGTCCATCTTGGCGGCCAGGCTGCCCTCCTCACGCGAGTAGGCGAAGACGCTCGTATAATCAAAGCCGACGGTGTCCATAAAGTCGATAAGATCGCGGAACTCGTCGTCGGTCTCGGTCGGGAAGCCGACCATGGCCGTAGAGCGAATCACGATGCCGGGGATGCGCTCGCGAAGATCACGGAACAAATCCTCGAGCTCCTGGCGCGAGCCGGAGCGACGCATGGCCTTGAGGATGCGCGCGTCGCAGTGCTGTACGGGGATATCGATATAGGGCAGCACCTCGGGCGTATCGCGAATCGTCTCGATAAGCTCGTCGGTCATGCCCTCGGGCTGCAGGTACAGCACACGCACCCAGCCGCCAAAGGGACGCATGACCTGTCTCTTATACACGGCCTCGGCGACGGCGCGCAGCAGCTGCGCCAGATTGCGCGGCGAGCCCTTGGCGACGTCCTCGTCGGCAAAGTCGGTGCCCCAAATGCCCGTGTCCTGACCGATCAGCACGATCTCGCGAACACTGCCGGCAACCAGGTCGCGCACCTCGGAGATAATGCTCTCGGCATTGCGCGAATGATAGCGACCACGAATGTAGGGGATCATGCAGAAGCTGCAGAAGCGATTGCAGCAATCGGAAATCTTAACGTAGGCGACAGCG
>USHS01000216.1 GCA_900554585.1 uncultured Collinsella sp. | reverse complement strand
CCCGAGACGGCGGCCTCAACCTCATCGACAACCGCCGTCTCGTCACCTAAAGGATCTAGATTGTTGTAATCGGTAGTGGAATCTGCCATCTGCGCTGCTACTTGGCCTCTTCGGCGTCCTCTGCGTCGTCGGGCTCAACGGACTCGACGGGCACCGAGGTCACATTGTCCTCGACCGAATCGACGATGTCGCGCACATGTGCTAGGAAGGCCGTACGCTCAGGGGCGGTCATAACGCGGACGCGGGCCAGGATGAGCTCGTCGAGCACGCGCTGTGCCGCGGTCTCGCCCTGCATGCCCAGGCGCTCGGTGAGGTCGGAGATGGTGCCGCCGGCCTGCTCGAACATATCGGACACGCTGCGGGCGATATCGGGGGTGCCGGCGTCCTTGCGGACCTGCTCGCCCTTGGTATTGAGGTCGTCGAGGACCTTCTTGCCGCCCTCGACGGCAACGGCGGCGGCGCCGAAGCCCACGTTGATGGCACCGTTAACAAGCTGATCGAATTTCATAACCATGGTTGGCTCCAATCGTGAACAACTGCAATGGCCTTCTTGTACCCAAGATTGGGCGAACGACACAAAGTCGTTTGTCGCCGGAATAGAAATCGAGCGGGGCAAAGCCTTTGACGGCGTTTGCCCCGCTCGTTCGCTGCAATGCGGCTTTTACCTAATGTTATCGTTCATCGCGAAGGAGTTCTTCATGGCGCAGCTCGTGGTGTAGAGCACCTTGCCCAACAGGGCATCGGTCTCCACGCGCACGAGCTCGGCAAAGGCCTCGTTGGCGCGGGCGAGCTCGGCGGGCACCTCGGCCTCGGGCAGGGCGGCTACGACAGCGTCAACGTCGTGAATCTGCTTGTGGCCCATGCCGCCGACCTTCTCCTGGTAATCCTCGACTGCGCGACCGCACTCATGGAAGCGAACATCGGCCAAGGCACCGATCAGCCGATTTGCCCAATAGAAATTCTCGGACGTCACGCGAGCCTGCGTGTCGGCATAGTACTCGGGCATGGTTTCGACGTTGGCGTACAGCGGAACCAGTGCGTTAAACGAATTGGAGCCAAACGCCATCCACTGCACGGCGCGATATGCCGGCTGCGCATAGGGGCGCAGCTGCAGCACGGCAAGCTGGCTGTTGCGGTTGATGCCGATGGGACGATAGGCGCCGCGCGTGGCGGGCGTGCCCTTGCTGCCGTAGCAGTCGTACTCCGTGCCCTGGTAGTGGCTCGAAAGCACGTACTTGATGTCCTCGATGGTCACCTTGCGCTCGGGCACGCGGCTCCAGGGGATGTCGTCGCTCTCGGGCGTGTAGTCGGCGTCGGGACCGTCCCACACATCGCTGGGGTTGAGGCAACGCTGCATGTACCAAGCGCGCGGCGTGTTGTAGACATGGTCGCTGTCACTGTGCGAGCCAAAGGCCTCACGCGGGTTGAAGACCGCGGCGGGACCGTCGCCCTTAACACCCAGCGTCAGGTCCAGATGCCACTCGGCCATCCAGGAGCGCAGGTCGGCAGAGCACATATGATCTGCTTGGGCGCCCTCGGCGTCGTCCAGGTCAAAGCTATCGATACCCAGCTGGTTGGGCATGGTCACATAGGCGTCGTCGGGCACGCGCTTGGCGATCCAGTGGTGGCCGCCGATGGTCTCGAGCCACCAGATCTCGTCAACGTCACTAAAGGCGATGCCGTTGTTCTCGTAGGTGCCGTAGCGCTCGAGCAGGTCGCCCAGGATGCGCACACCGTCGCGGGCGGACTTGGCGTACGGCAGCACCAGGGTCACCATATCCTCCTCGCCCAAACCACCGGGCTGCGCCGGAACATAGCCGTCCTCGCCCTCGTTGCCCTTGGCGGGCACGAAGTCCACGAGCGGATCGACGCCGCGGACGCGCTCGTTGGTGGTGAGCGTCTCGGTTGCGGACATGCCAACATTAAGCTCGTTGAAGCCGGCCTCGGCCCAAATGCCATGACCTGGGACAACGTCGGGGACGCTTGTGTAACGCATGGGGTTGTCGGGCAGCTCAACGGTCAAGTGGCTCAGGACACTCGTGTAGACACGCGGCTGCTCGTCGGGGTGCACCACGCGCATGCGCTTGGGCTCAAATACCCCGTTGGACGAGTCCTCGTTGCGGGCGACAAGCGTCGACCCGTCGTAGCTCGCGTTCTTACCAACCAAAATCGTTGTGCACGGCATGCGCATCCTCCTTGAGCGAAGAAATCAAACGGCAACAGTGTATCGCTTCGGCACGAAAAGGGCGAAACCACGGCCTCGGCAGCCCCTGTGGACAAAAACGCCTATTTCGATGCGCGCTCCGCCGCCTCAATCACGTGTTTGGCGAGAATCGCGGTGGTCACAGCCCCCACGCCGCCCGGCACGGGTGTGATGGCGTTAACGACCGGCTCCGCAGCATCAAAATCGACGTCGCCGACCAGTTTTCCGGCAGCCTCGTCCCAATTAATGCCAACATCGATGATCGTCTGGCCATCGCGAACCGCATCCGCGCCAATCGCGCGCGCGCGTCCAACGGCTGCAACCACAATATCAGCCGCACGGCACTCGGCAGCCAAGTCACGCGTATGCGTATGGCACGTCGTCACCGTGGCATTGCGGGCCGTAAGCATGGCGGCAACGGGGCGACCAATCACCAGCGACCGACCGACGACCGCGACCTTGGCCCCATCCAGCTCAATGCCGTAATGGTCCAGCAACGCCAACACGGCCTCGGCCGTGCAAGGAGCAAAGCCCTCGCCACGACCCGAAAGCGTGGTGAGCAGCGAGGCCGGTGTCATGGAGTCAACATCCTTGGCGGGATCGAGTGCCGCGGCAACCGCATCCTCGTCAAGCCCAGCGGGCAACGGGCGGAACAGCAGGCAGCCATGAACAGCGGGGTCGGCATTGATGTCCTCGATGGCCGCCAACAGCTCGTCCTGCGAAACATCGGCGGGAAGCAAAACGCGGCGAGTCTCAATGCCAACCTTCTCGCCTGTCTCTTATACACATCTGACGCTGCCGACGAATAGAGAGGTGTAGATCTC
>USHS01000215.1 GCA_900554585.1 uncultured Collinsella sp. | reverse complement strand
GCCCGAAGCCGAAAAGGCCGATGCGATTCTCATGCGCTCGACCGACCTGCACGGCTATGAGCTGCCTGAAAGCGTTCGCGCTATCGCGCGTTGCGGCGCCGGCGTGAACAATATTCCCATCGAGGAATATGCCAAGAAGGGCGTCGTGGTATTCAATTCGCCGGGCGCGAACTCCAATGCCGTGAAAGAGCTCGTTTTGGCGATGCTCGTGCTTTCGAGCCGTGGCGTTGTGCAATCGATGAATTGGGTGCGCGAAAATGCCGCCGACCCCGATATTTTCGTGAATGCGGAAAAGGCGAAGAAGGCGTTCGTCGGCCGCGAGTTGAAGGGCAAGAGCATTGCTGTTATCGGTTTGGGCAACGTTGGCTCGAAGGTCGCCAACGCCTGCGCCGATCTGGGAATGGACGTGTATGGCTACGATCCGTTTATCTCGGTCGAGCATGCGTTGGCGCTTTCCCAAAAGGTTCAGCGCGTATCGACGCTCGAAGACGCGTGCCGCGACCGCGATTACCTCACGCTGCATGTGCCCTCGAAGGCCGACACGATTCATATGATTGGCGAGGAGCAGTTGAGCCTGCTTGCCCCCAATGCCGTGCTCATCAACTATTCTCGCGAGACCATCGTTGACGAGGATGCCGTCGATGCCGCCCTGCGTGCCGGCAAAATCGCATGGTTTGCGACCGACTTTGGGACCCGGAAAACCGTGCTTATGCCGAACACGTTCATTACTACCCACTCGGGTGCTGGTACGGGCGAGGCTGAAGCGAATTGCGCTGATATGGCCATTTCCGAACTCAAGGATTACTTGGAGAACGGCAATATCGCCAATTCGGTGAACTACCCCACTTGCTCCATGGGCAAAGCGCGTGCGGCGAGCCGTGTTGCCTGCCTGCATGCGAATGTTCCGAATATGATTGGCCAAATTACGGCAGTGCTCGCTCGAGACAACGCCAATGTGCAGCGTATGACGAACGAAAGCGCTGGTGAGAATGCCTACACCATGTTCGACACCGACGAGCACCTGGACAGCAGCACCATCGAGGCGCTCAAGCAAATTCCGTCGATGTATCGCGTGCGCGTGATCAAATAGCGCCGGCGCCAAGCCTGCCAGACAGGCCACGACGCCCATTCGGCCCCCGTTTTCACAAAACGGGGGCCGAATTCGTTGCTCCCGGCGGCTTGAAAAGTGCTACCCAGAACAAGTTGTTTCGGATAATCGACAGTGAGGCTCAAGTCATTAAGCACAACTGCTTTTATAAACAGCTTTAGCAGGGGTTTTAGTAGGTAAAAAACGATCTCTATATGCCAAATTTAAGTTGACTGTCCATTTTCCGAAATAACTTGTTCTGGGTAGCACTTTTAAAGCTAATTCCAAGGCGAAATTAAAGCCTTTTTTGCGCCCAAGACTCTAGCCCCCGCGGCCGTTTTCCACCCGCGCGGCTACATTCCCGCCCAATCGATAAAAATCTCCTCACGAAGCCGCCGTTCGAGCTCTTGCTGCCGCGGTGTCTTGTCTTTCAACGGCATATCGAGATAGGACATGATGAGTTCCATCACTACATGGAAGGCATCGAAGTCGACCAGCTGACCATAGGTCATCAGAACGACAGGATATCCCATCGTCTGCAGGGCCGTCGTTCGATCGGAGTCCGAGATCTTGGATTCTATGGATCCGTGAATGGCTTTACCTTGACATTCAACCAGGCACTCTCGGCTGCCGTCCTTATTTGACAGCAAGATATCGGCGTAGCGCCTATCAAGCCCCGAAATCAGGCGGGCGCTGCGCGTCATGCGAATCTCAACATTATTGGTAAGGCGCAGCCCTTCGCCGCCGCGCAGCCTCGAAAGGCCAAACAGCATCGAAGCTTGGACCTCAAGCGGCGATGCCACAACCCCCGTAATGCATTTCGCGGCACGTGTGAATGATTTAGCACCGCGGAGTCCCTGGATCTTATTGGCGAACTCCGTAAGGTCAGAGAACTCGATCAAGGGAGGTCGTTTCCACAAGTCCGTTGGATTCCCCGAGGCATCCTTTACGTTTTCCCAGCCCAACCGTGCGTCACCCCACCGGCCCCCATATGCCTGTTCAAGTGCCAACTTTACCTGGGGCGCAATCTTGCACACGGCAAAGGTGCCACACATCTCATACATGCACATGATCAGACGCTCGTTTGAAACCGAGGAAGCCAGGGTCAGCAGGGTAAAGAGCGGGGACGCGACATCAAGGCCAAACTCTGTCTGCCGTACGGAGCCAAACGGCCTCTCCCCGTTCCAAACATGCCTGACAATGCGACCGCCTTTACGTCCGCAGCCGCCCTGTGCCAACACGTGTAATGGTGTGCCCAGGAAATGCTTGACGAGCGGATGCTCACAAAGACGCTCCCTGCGTGGATCGTCCACAGAATCGGGCAGGTCCGGCATTATTGCCAAAACCTGTGGAGGTATCCGGTGATACCGAAAGGCAGATATGTCGCACAGCATGTCGTCCATGAAAGGTACGTACCCACTACGTCGTTTGCGAGCCCGCCCGGACGGCAGACGCGATGGCTCGGCCTGCGAACGGTAAATACTGCTACAACATGCACGTCGCGAATCTTCCAGGTGGCTTACAATCGGTTTGGAAAGCAGGCTGATTGTGAAGTTGCATATGGTTGATGAGGACTTTGCCTGGCGGCTTGCGCAGGAGCTTGTGAAGATTGACAGCTCAGACCCCGGCGCGTATGAGCTCGAGATCGAACAACATATCAAAGACCTGGTCGAGACATATGTTGCCAAACTCGATTCGCCCGTGCTGGACACCGCAGAGATACGCGAGCTCGAAGTGTTCCCCGGGCGCTGCAACCTTATGATTACCGTGCCGGGCGCGAGCGGCGAGGCGCGGCTCGTCTACATCTGCCATATGGATACCGTCACCCTAGGCGATGGCTAGAACGCGGACACGACCGTCGGCTTCTTTACCGGCTGCACCGATACCGCCGTCATTGCCGGCAAGACGGGTAACCGCAATTGCATGAGCTACGGCCCCGGCTCGTTAGCGC
>USHS01000214.1 GCA_900554585.1 uncultured Collinsella sp. | reverse complement strand
GGCGTATACGACAACACCTACGGCGGCAACTTTATCGCCGTAGGCTGGGACCAGGACCTGCTCTCCAAGGCCGTAACGGACGCGAAGTAGGCAGCGCGTAAGAAATCCGCTCCCGCACACACCCAAGCGAAGGGCCTCCCGGCACGCGACTCAGCCGGGAGGCCCCATTCAGTTTTCCGTCCCGCCGCAACCGGCAGCAAAAGCCGTCTACACCCCTTACCCTCTGGCGAGCTCCGCAAAAAACAGCCCCACGGGCATATTTCAAGCAACCCTCAAAATAGTTTTTGACAAACGTCGACCGCCGTGAGGGAGCTGATTTCCCTCGCGGCGGTCTTCTAACAGAAAAAACCAAGTGAGTAGACTTTTTGCAGGAGGCCGAGCACGCCCCAAAACGCCGGCGCTCTGACCTGGGGTTTTACTGAGCATTTGTCGCGATGTGCTCGGCAAGTTCAAAAAAGTCTACTCACTTGCATCCGAAACGCACCAGATAGGCAAAATAACCGCCGCGAGAGGGCCCCAGCCCCTTCGCGGCGGTCATACGCCTCTGATTTTGCGACGATTTTGCCCGCTTGTTACTCGCTGTAGCGGGTGGCTATGGCAGCTTGTACCATGCCGGCGCTCATGAGGTAGGTCACCAGGAAGTAGCCACCGTATGCTGCCAGGAAGATTGCACAGGTGAGGCCCACGGTGCCGCCGATGCTCATATCTCCGAACGTGCTCACCAGCTCGATGATCACCTTAAGTGCCACAAAGGAGTGAGCCAGGCCCACTGCCAGCGGGAACAGGAAGAATACCGCTTGCTGCGCCATCACCGAATGGCGAATCTGGCGGTCGTCACAGCCGATCTGTGCCAGCACACGATAGCTGCGGCTGCCGTCGGCCACATTGGAGAGCTGCTGGATCGACAGTATCGCCGCGCACGCAACGACCAGTACAAAGCCAATGTAGATGGCCAGATAGCTAATCATGCCGTTCATCTGCGCCGCCTGCGTATAGATCTCGGAGCGCGTCATAAAGATTCCCCACGACCCCGGCTCCTTGCCGTCAACAAGCAGATTGTCGAGCAAGGTGTATTTAATGCTCTCGTCTGCCTCGGTCGTATCCATACCCTGTTTGTAATTAACGAGCAGATTACTGGAATACGGCTGCAGATTAAGCTGGGGCAGCAGCTCATCGGCTACGACCACGGTACCGGGATTGCTGCCGAGCGCCGAGTTGGCGATGGCCGCCGTGTCCTCGTCCGACCTATCAGTTGCAGGCTTGAGCTCATGCCCGCCCAAGGTGAGGGTATGGCCGCCGGCCATGTATTTGGTGTACAGGTCGCCCAGCTCACCGCCCATATCACATGTAAGCAAGTACTGGCCCCGGCCAATGCTCACCGGCTCCTCGCCCATCATCTGGCGCAGCTTGTTGTACTGGCTCGCCGGCGTCACAAACAGACCCATCGCATCGGCGTTGCTTCCCTCGAGCGCCTTGGGAAGCTTTTCGCCCATGGCCTTGCACATCTCACCCGCCACCACCGAGGGGCCCGAGCCGCCAAGCGGGTAACTCAGATACGAATCGATCTGCACATGCTCACCGGCAACATCGGCGATATTGACCTTCTTGCCGGTCTCGTCGTTGTTGTCCGCCGGCTTGCGCTCGCCATGCCATGCAGCGTACAAATCGACCGTTGCATCGGCCAGCACCATGCGATCGGCCTCAGACGGATTGACATACTCCTTGTAGTAGTCGAGCGTTTCGGGCGTGTAATAGATATACGTCTGCGACATATCGGCCGGCGTATAGCGCTCCAGATTCTCGTTCATCACGTTGGCAATCGACATACCGCACGTCACCGAGGTGATGGCCAAAAACAGGAGCATCGCGATGACGCCCATCGAAAAGCACACCGTGTTGACCTTGGCCGCAAGCTGGCGCACGGTAAACATGTTGAGGCCGCGCCAATACACGCCGCGCAGGCTCTGCAGCAGCTTGATGAGCATGCCCGAGAGTCCCCAGAACAGGGCAAAGGTGCCAACTGTAACCATAGCGGTCGTAATACCAAACTGGTTCATGGCCTCTTGCAACTTGCTGTCCGTCGCGGTTAGCGGGAACCCATCACGTAGCAGACGGTAATAGGCCACGCCCACAAGCACCACGCCCACGGCAAAGATGGCAATCGCGATCCAGGGGTTGCGTGTCTTGATGCTCTCGTTGCGACGCTCGGCACCCATAAGCTCGATGAGTTTGGTACGACGCACGGCGCGAAGGTTCAGCAGTAGCGTGAGCACAAACATTACGAGCATGCAGACAAGGGTCAGGTTGAACGCATGCATCGAGAAAAAGAAGTGGAAATTGGCGATCTGTGTCTTAAAGAGCGAGGCCGTAAAGAACGTCATGAGCTGGGAAAGTCCCACACCCAGCACAATGCCGGCGACAAAGGCCACCACCGAGACAATCACCGTCTCGAGCGCCATGATCGTAGCGACGCGCCCGCGCCCCATGCCGAGCACCTGGTACAGGCCAAACTCCTTTTTGCGGCGCTTCATGATGAAGTTATTGGCATACACCATCAAAAAGGCCATGACACCGGCCAAAAAGTACGTCAGGTCGCCGAGCATGCTGCCCATAACCTGCGCCAAGCCCTCTTCATCGATTCCGGCGATATCGACCTGCATCGAGATGGTGTTAAAGGCATAGAAGACCGTAACGCCCAGGGTGAGCGTCAAAAGGTAGACGAGGTAGTCGCGGCCGGCGCGGCGGACGTTGCCCCAAGCGAGTTTACAGAGCATCGGAGCCCTCACCGCCCATCATGGCAACGACCTCCATAATGCGGTCGAAGAACTCTCGGCGGTCGGTGTCGCCGCGGCGCAGCTCGGTGAAGATCTTGCCGTCGCGAATGAACAGCACACGGCTCGTGTAGCTGGCGGCAAAGCTGTCGTGCGTGACCATGAGCACCGTGGCACACAGGCGACGGTTGAGGGCCTCCAGGCTCTCGAGCAGCAGGCGAGCGCTCTTGGAATCGAGGGCGCCGGTGGGCTCGTCGGCCATGATCATGGTGG
>USHS01000213.1 GCA_900554585.1 uncultured Collinsella sp. | reverse complement strand
GAGCAAATTGTGGATTCTGGCTGAATTGACGAAGCTGCGACAGATCTGCTGCTCTCCTTCTCTTTGCTTTGAAAATTACCGCGGTGAATCTGCCAAGGCTGAGAGCTGTATGCAGCTGATCCAGAGTGCTATTGATGGTGGGCACCGTATGCTTTTATTTTCCCAGTTTACTTCCATGCTGGCTCTTCTTCAGGCAGCACTGGAAAAAGAGGGGATTCCTTATTACATCATCACTGGGGAAACCTCCAAGCAGAAACGACAGGAGCTTGTGAAACAGTTCAATTCTGATACCACTCCTGTATTTCTCATTTCCCTGAAAGCAGGCGGCGTTGGACTGAATCTGACAGGTGCAGATGTGGTTATCCACTATGACCCCTGGTGGAATCAGGCTGTCCAGAATCAGGCCACTGACCGTGCCCACCGTATCGGACAGACAAAGAAAGTTACCGTGTACAAGCTCATCGCCAAGGACACGATCGAGGAACGCATTATGCAGATGCAGGAGTCCAAGCGCGATCTGGTCAACAGTGTGCTCGGCGGCGACGGTATCTCGTCGGCACTGTTTACGCGTGAGGATGTTCTGGCGCTGCTGGGCGGCGACGGTCGCTAACCGCGCGCGGGATGGGGTTGCCGGGGCAGATAGTACGCGCCGCCCCACCGTTCCCGCCCGTTATGTGTTCATTTGCCATGCCGTGGATGGTTCGCCTGCCTTTGGGCATAAGAAGCATCGAGAACATTGGCACATCAGCAAAGGAGAACATCATGGCGAATTTCTTTAAGGATTCCAACGGCAAACTCGTTGCCGCCCTTGGCGACGGCGTTGCGACCCCTGCCGGCTGCACGGAGCTGACGGCGAACACCGAGGATGCGGCACACGAGAAGCATGTGCCTGTTGTCGAGATCGAGCGTGACGGCCACGTCATTCGCGCACGCGTGGGCTCGACAGAGCACCCCATGTTGCCCGAGCACTACATCGAGTGGATCGCGCTTGAGGCCGAGGGCCGCCTGGAGGTCCATTACCTTGAGCCCGGCATGAAGCCCACGACGTTTTTCGCTGGCGGCTCCAAGACCGGTATCGTCTATGCCTACTGCAACCTGCATGGGCTGTGGTCCGCGACGTTCTAGGAGCGCGCCCCCGCTCGGGGTATCATAGCTAGCATATGCACATGCGAGCGCCGGCTGCATTATGCGGCCGGCGCTTTTACTACGGCAACGATGATTTACGACGGAAAGGCTGGGCCATGAAGCTCGCACTTGCACAGATCGATATGCGCCTGGGTGACATCGAGGGCATTTGCGGCCGCATCGAGGACCAGGCTCGCCTGGCTCATGAGCGCGGCGCGCGCGTGCTGTGCGTTCCGGCCCCGCTCTTTATGGGCGCCATGCCGGGCAGCCTGGTGGGCGCTGCCGATTTTGAGCACGATATGCTGACGGGCTTGACGGGCGTTGCCGAGCGCATCCAAGAGCTCGACATGATCTGCATCGTGCCCTCTGCGGTTTCGTTTGAGGGCCAGCCCCTGCTCGACTACATGATGCTTAAGGATGGTCGCGTGGTGCCTGCGCGCGCAAGCATCGCCCTGCAGCGTGGCGAGAGCAACGACGCGCGTTGGGCACCGCCGGTGTTTGACGTGGACGGCGTGCGCATCGCCGTGGTGTTTGACCTGGATCGCGAGCTCGAGATGCTGCCGACCGGCGTCGACCTCATTGCCTATTTCCAGTTTAATGCGTTTGACATGACCGACCGCGAGACCGCCGCCGTCGCCGCCGTGCGCAGCGGTGCCTACCGCAAGATCGCGTCCAAGCGCAGCGTATGGTTTGCCTGCATGGCGCCGATTGGTGCCTATGACGAGTCGGTGTATACCGGCGGATCGTTTGTGCTCGACGATTGCGGCCGCGTGGTGGCCCAGGCGCCGTGCTTTGAGGAGAGCCTGCTGGTTCAGGAGATTCAGCGCGGCGTGATGCTCGATGCCCTGGAGGACCACGAGCTGCCCGAGTTTCGTTCCGAGGAGTGGCTGTGGCAGGCGCTGGTGCTTGCCGTACGCGACAATGCCCGCGCTCGCGGCGCCTCGCGTGCCGTGGTGGCGCTCGAGGGCGATTTGCCGTCGTCCCTGTTGGCGGCGCTTGCCGTCGATGCCTTGGGTCCGCGTAATGTGATTGGCCTGGTGCTGGGGCGCAATCGCATCTTTACGCCGGCGCAGGAGGAGGCCGAAGCCGCCCGTTGTTCTGCTGTGCGCTCAATCGCCGAGCGCTTGCACATTCGCACCGTCGAGCGCGATGCGCCAGATGCGGCGCGCGTGTTCGACCGCGACGTGTCTGCGGGCGATGCCGAACGCCTGCGTTCGCGTGCGCTGGGCCTGATGCTCGAGGATACGGCGCTCGAACTGGGCGCCATGGCGTTGAGCCCGCTTTCCAAGACCGAGTACGCGCTGGCGGCGCCCGCGCTGTCCGGCGGCTACCAGGGCGACTTTGCGCCCTTTGGGGATGTGTATCTGTCGACGCTCGAGTTTGTGGCACGCGTGCGCAACCGTGCTTCGGCCGTGGTACCCCAAGAGCTCGTGACGCTCAACGCGGTGGAGGATTGCATGGATCGCGTGCTGGCGCAGGCGCTCTCGACGCTCGCCGGCCCGGTTGATATGCTCGATCGCGCGGCGCAGCTGCTGGGTGGGCTTGAGCCAGGCGAGGTCGATGGTGCGCTTGAGTCGCACGTGGACCGTAATCGACCTTTCGACGACATCCCGATGGCCGCCGGCAAGCCCGAGGCCTGCTCGCTGCTGCTGATGCTCGTACGCCAGGGTGAGGCTGCTCGTCGCATGTTACCGACGGCCCCGATCGTCTCGGCCCGTTCGTTTGCCGAGCGCGCCTGGCCCTACATGCTTGCGTGGTCCGATCTGGGGCTCAACGGCAAGGAGCGCATGACGGTTGATTCGCTGGCACGCGCCGAGGTGCGGCGCTTTGCCGACGAAGATACGAGTGACCGTATGCGCGGCGAGATGATGGGCTTATTGGGCGAGCTGTTGGGTATTTCACCCTGTCTCTTATACACATCTCCGAGCCCACGAGAC
>USHS01000212.1 GCA_900554585.1 uncultured Collinsella sp. | reverse complement strand
GGCGGGCGGAGTCCAAGCCGCAGCCCGAGCCGATGATCTTCTTGGGATCGTAGCCGGTCAGGTGCCACATCTCGGTGCACACGACGTCACAGGGGTTGGAGATGCTCACGAAGATACCGTCAAAGCCGGCGTCGACGATGCGCTTGGCAAAGGTGCGGGCGGCGTCGGTGGTAAAGAACAGCTCGCCGTCGCGGTTGCCGGCGGCAAGCGCGACCTTGCCGGCGGCGTTGACGATGACGTCGCAGCAGGCCAGCTCCTCGTAGTGGTCGTAGCAGTTGACGATCTTGGTGTTGTACGGGACAAACGAAAGGGAATCGCGCAGGTCTTGGACCTCGGACGTCACCTTGGCCTCGTTGATATCGCACAGGTACAGCTCATCGGCAATGCCCTGCATGAGCAGGCTGTTGGCGACATGTGCTCCTACGTGGCCCTGGCCGACCACACCGATCTTACGCGTCTGGTACATATGAGTATCCTTCCGGCCGAGTTTTTTGCGTCGAACCATTGTAGCGTCCAGCTGCCACTTTGCTAGACTAAAGCGCCGTAGATTTTTGGGACATGCCTTAATCTCTACTTTTGGAGTGATTTGGGCCGCTGACGGCATCGCTGGGCGATGTGCTCGCGCGGATGGGGCCGGTCGTTGTACCATAGCTGCAACTGACTCATAAGGAGCATCCATGCCCATTCGCATCCCCGACGCCCTCCCTGCCGCCGCGCAGCTCGAGAGCGAGAACATCTTTGTCATGACCGAGTACCGCGCGCTGCACCAGGACATCCGTCCGCTGCGCGTGCTCATCCTCAACCTCATGCCCACCAAAATCGCCACCGAGACACAGATCATGCGCAAGCTCTCCAACACGCCGCTGCAGGTGGAGGTGGACCTGCTGCGCACCAAGACGCACGAGGCCACGCACGTGAGCGCCGGCCACCTGGAGACGTTCTACCGCACGTTCGACGACATCCGCGACATCCACTACGACGGTCTGATCATCACGGGCGCGCCGGTGGAGCAGATGCCGTTCGAGGAGGTCGACTACTGGCCCGAGCTCTGCCAGATCATGGATTGGTCCACCACGCACGTGCACTCTACGCTGCACATTTGTTGGGGCGCGCAGGCGGGGCTCTACCATCATTACGGTATTCAGAAGCACGACCTGCCGGCAAAGGCGAGTGGCGTGTTTGAGCATTATCTGGTGAAGCCGCAAAGCCCGCTGGTTCGCGGCTTTGACGACCGTTTCTTTGCCGTGCATTCGCGCAACACCGATGTGCGCCGCGAGGACGTGGAGGCCGAGCCGCAGCTTGAGGTCGTGGCCGTGTCCGACGAGGTGGGCCTGTACATCGTCAAGTCGACCGACAGCCGCCGCTTCTTTGTATTTGGCCACCCCGAGTACGATACCGACACGTTGCGTCTGGAGTACGAGCGCGACGTTAAGCACTAGGCTGCGGCCGTGGCTGCGACTGTGGCTGTGCTCACGGCATGACGAGCGTGGATTATCGGACACGCGAGCGTGGATTTTCGGACGTTTACAAATCGAGCGTGGATAATCTCCCACTTTTGGCTTGAAACTAGGCTCAAAACGGGAGATTATCCACGCTCATTTTTTATATGTAGATGCCGATGGCTCGGCTAAGAGACGGTGCGTGCAGAGGCAAGTTCGCATCTGGCGTGGTCTTGAATCTCGACGGGTTTTTCTTTCTGATAATCCGATGGACCAAGGCATCAAATTGTGGAGACAGGGACCTCTCGACAACCACCCTACCTGCAGATATAAGTCATCAGCCTAAAACGTCCAAAACCGTCAAGCATTTGGTCAGCGCCTGGACAGCATTTGGTCAGACTTCGCATGAAACCGTCTGGTACGTTTGCGCCGTTCCAAGAGTTGGGAGGCGACATGGGAAACATGACGGCGAATCAAAGACTTAGAAGTCACATTAAAGCATGCGAACAGCAGATGAGCTGCGTGTACGCGCGCACGGCGGCGGAGGCAAAGCAGATTGAGCGACGGGTGGCGGCGGGAAGTCTAGAGGCGGTCATGCCGGGGCTGTATGCGCGTCCGGATTATTGGTCCGAGCTCAAGTTTCGGCAGCGTTATCTGCATCGGGTGCGGGCCCTTGCGCAAAAGCATCCCGACTGGACGTTTTGCTCCTATACGGCGGCTGTTATCTATGGCCTTTCGGTTTCGCATGCCAATTTGGCGCACATCCATATCGCCGCGGCGCCGGCGCAATCGACGACGCCCGGCTCTCAGGTGATTCGCCATCGTTATGCTCGTCAAACACGGGCAATCCAGATGGATATTGCCGTGACCGATATCGATCAAACGATTACGGATTGCCTGGTCGATGCGTCGTTTGTCGAGGGACTGATCATTGCGGACTCGGCGCTTCATGAGCAGCTGTTGTCGAAGGAGCATCTCGTTGAGGCAATCAACAAGCTTGGCTTAAATCGTCGCGGTGTTGTGACGGCGCGAAGTGTTGCGCGGTGTGCCGATGGCCTATCGGAAAGCGGTGGCGAGTCCAAGGCGCGTGCTCTGATGATTGAGCGCGGCTGGCAGACGCCGGAGCTGCAAGTTGAGCTGTTCGACCCGGTTGAGCCGGGGCGGCCGTATCGAGTTGACTACTTGTGGCGTGTGGGCGACCGGCTGATTATCGGGGAGTTCGACGGATTCGTTAAAAGCGAGAAGGCGGCGGAGGAGGGTAGGCTCGCAAAGGCGCAATTTGATGAGCGCCAGCGCGAGTCAAGGCTTTCGCTGCTTGATAACTGCAAGATCGTGCGCTTGTGCTGGGATGATCTAAGGGATCCGACAAAGCTCGATCGCAAGCTCAGGGTCGCCGGCGTGCCGCGTGCGTGTTGAGGCAGTTGCGGGACGTTTGGCTTGCACTAGCGTGGAAATCCGGACGTGTATTGGTTGAGCGTGGATTTTCGGACGCTTGTTGAATGAGCGTGGATAATCTCCCACTTTTGGCTCGTAAGGGGGCTCAAAGTGGGAGATTTTCCACGCTCATCTTGCGGGTGCGATACAGCGGCGATCAGGCGCTGATGATGTGGGGCAGCGGCAGGGCGTGGG
>USHS01000211.1 GCA_900554585.1 uncultured Collinsella sp. | reverse complement strand
CCTCCTCGACCATGGCGGGGTTGTCCCAGACCGACTCGAACATCATCTTGAGGCCGATGGCCTCGGTCGCGTTCTCAAAGTGGCTCACGCAGGTCACGGTTCCCGGGCGGCGCTCGTAGCCGAGGCCCTCTTGCGTGAAGTTCGCGGCGGCGCCCATGAAGGCATGGTCGTCGCCGGAGGGGTTTTCCACCACGTATGTGCCGCCCGGCTGTATGGCGCCGGACATCTTGGCGGACTTGAAGACGCCCTTCTCGCGGATCCACTCGGCGCATTCGCGGGCGAGCGCGCGCTGGTTGAGGTTGTTGCGCAGCGTGAGCTCGAGCCCCGAGCCTCCGACGCCGACTTCGCGCGCGCGGCGCGCGACTTCGAACTCGCGCGGCTCCTTCGAGTCAGCCATGCGCTTGATGAAGGTGGGCTCGCTGAACAGGAAGCGCACCTCGTCGACCTTGGAGAGCTCCTCCTTGAGCTCCCCGTAGGCGAACACGGTGAAATACGAGCTGATTATCGACAGCTTCGCGCCGTCGTCGATGGATTTGCCAAGGGCGTCTCCCAGGCGCTCAGCGCCGACGTTGTTTAGCGACTTCACGCCTCTATGCCCCCTTCTTCGCGAGCTCTTCGATCATACACGCGCGCACGAAGGCGGAGAAGCTCATGCCCCGCAGGGCCGCCTCTTCCTTCGCCGCGTCGCGCAGGGTGTCGGGGATGCGCAGGGTCACGGAGACCTGGTCGCCGTTCACCAGGAAGCTCCTGATCTCGGTTTCGTCGGGACTGCTCTTGATGAGCTCCTTGTAGCTATCGGGCATCAGCGCTCCCATCGCTCGAAATGCAATACAAATGCGTTTACAGAATTATAGCGTTGCATTGCTGGCGACTGTTGAGGCGAACGGGTGAACGGCAATGTGATCAGGCGTGGAATCAAAGAGTCTGACAGGGACAATCCTGCCAACAACGCTGTCGCGGTCTCGCGTGGCGGGTGCGTTCGCCTACGCCCCCGCAATCCCACGTGCGGCACTCAGCAGCTCGTACTCCCTCTGGCTCCACTGGCGCAGCTCGGCAGCCTCGACGGCGTTGCGGCACAGGTTCAGAAATACCTCGGCTCCCTCGCAGAAGCACTCGCGGGCAAAGGCGCCGGATCCGTCCGCAACGCACTTGTCGTCTGCAAACAGCTTCCAACTCGACGGCTCGCGCGAGTTGTCTCCGAGCAGCTTGATCTGCAGCACGTGCGGGTCGCCGGCGGCGCAGAGCTCTCTCGAGCTTCTTCACCGTAAAGCGCATCTGGTGGGAGAGGCTGCTCTTGACCATGGCCGAGGCATAGCCGCTCGGCTCGTCCAGAAGATGCATTCGTTTTGGTTTGACGACCAGGTTGTGGAAGTTGCGCTCACTGCGCACGGAGAAATTGTCCATACGGACTCCTTTCATCGATGTTGGCAGGGCCACCGTGCCTCTTGGCCGGTTGGCGTCGGGATCGTGGAGCCAACTCTCTACCCCGACTCTGGATAAAACGCGCCCGCTCCTTGCGGGCACGATGGAGTCTATCAGCGCGCGCGGACAAAAATCAAGCGTCGCCTGCGAAATGACGCGCGGGCAGCGCTTGATTTTGCCAGCTGCTGCTAGGCTTAAATCAGGAAAAGTGTCGAAATCGCCCATGTAAAAGTCCGGAAAAGTGTCGTAATGCACACTTTAAAATCTCGGAAAAATGTCGAAATGAGCACCTAACAACCACGGAAAAGTGTATCCTAGTGCTAAAACAGCACGTAATAAGGGGTACGCTTATGCTACAGAGAAAAGCGAAAGCACAATTTGAATCTTGGCTTACCTCGTCGCCTAACAAGGCCCTTTTGGTCAAGGGCGCCCGACAGGTAGGAAAGTCATATCTGGTCAACGCGTTCGCACGTGAATCGTTCGAAAACGTCGTGACGTTCGACCTTATTGCCGACGCCTCCGTGCGCGATTCATTTTTGGCGGCAAAAAGCGCGGACGAACTTCTTATGCGCATGTCTATCGCTGCGACGCAGCCGATGGTTGCCAACAAAACCGTCGTGGTTATCGACGAGGTGCAGCGATGCCCCAACGTGGTGACGTTTATCAAATACCTGGTCCAGCGCTGCGACTTTCGATACATCCTTACCGGATCGCTCCTTGGCGTTGAGCTCGAGGGCATCGACTCCCTGCCGGTGGGGTATGTCGAGCAGGTCCAGATGTACCCGCTTGACTTTGAGGAGTTTTGCTGGGCAAATGGCGTTGGTGCCAGCGTGTTTGACATGCTCAGGGGCTGTCTAAAGGATGAGGGGGAGCTCCCTGGCTTCCTGTATGACCGCTTGCTCGATCTGTTCCATCAGTATGTGGTGGTGGGAGGCATGCCCGACGCGGTCAATTCCTTCTTGGCGACGCGCAATGTCGACGAGGTTCGAAACATTCACCGCGATCTTCACGCCCTGTATCGCGATGACATCGCAAAGTACGCTCCGCCCGAGCTGCGCCTGGTTATTCGCGATATCTATGATTTGATTCCCAGCGAAGCGGGTTCTAAAAACAAGCGATTCAAGCTGTCATCGATAAGCGGTGTTAAGCGTTTTTCGCAGGTGACAGACCATTTTCTCTGGTTGTCGGAGGCAGGCGTTGCGCTTCCCGTGTATAACGTAACCGCGCCTGTGGCACCCCTTTTATTGGGGGAGCAGCGAAATCTGTTTAAGCTGTTTTACTTGGACACCGGAATGCTCATGTCGTCGTATTCCAAGAAGGTTGCCCGAGGGGTATTTGATGGAGAGGCAGAAGGCCCCTTTGGCATGAATATGGGGGCGGCATTCGAGGGCTTTGTCGCGCAAGAGCTCAAAGCCCACGGATTCAGATTGCGCTACTTTACGTCTAAAAAGGTCGGCGAGCTCGATTTTGTGGAGGAGACGCTCGATGGGGAGGTTCTTGCCATCGAGGTCAAGTCGGGCAAGAGCTTTAGGTCCCATGCGGCGCTCGACAACGCGCTCGTGACGAAGGGTTACGGAATCGACCGTGCTCTGGTGCTTGCTGAGTGCAACCTGCACCGCGATGGAGAGGTGTTGTATCTGCCCATCTTTATGGCGG
>USHS01000210.1 GCA_900554585.1 uncultured Collinsella sp. | reverse complement strand
GCGTCTTCCAGGTCTGCTTCACCGACCCCAACCAGGGCGTCAACGCTGCCAAGTTCCTGGCAGAGAAGTATGCGGATGAGAAGTTCGTGCTGTTCTACAACTCCGGCGACGCCTATTCTTCGGGTATCGCGGATTCCTTTAAGGCCCAGGCCGCTGAGTCCAAGCTCGAGATTGTCGACGAGGAGACCTTTAAGGACGATTCTGCCACGAGCTTTACCAACCAGCTGACCAAGGCCAAGCAGGCCGGCGCTACCATGATCTTCGCGCCGATCTACTACACGCCGGCGTCCGTCCTGCTCAAGAACGCCAAGGATATGGGCTACGACGTCAAGATGATGGGTTGCGACGGCATGGACGGCATCCTGGGCGTTGAGGGCTTCGACACCTCTCTTGCCGAAGGTCTGCTGCTCATGACCCCGTTCTCCGCCGACGACGAGAAGAACGCCGACTTCGTCAACGCTTACAAGGATAAGTACGGCGATACCCCCGACCAGTTTGCCGCCGACGCCTACGACGGCGTGCACGCGGTGGCCGAGGCCCTCAAAGAGGCCGGTCTTGGTGTCGACGCCGACCCGACCGAGGTCTCCGAGAAGCTGCCCAAGGCTATGCTCAAGATTACCGTTGACGGTCTGACCGGCAAGCTCACCTGGAACGATAAGGGGCAGGTCCAGAAGGAGCCCACGGCGTACGTCATCACCGACGGCAAGTACGTACAGGCATAATAGGCCGCCTTACATAGAGCGGTTTTGATCCCAAGCAGGGGAGGTTGTGGCCTTCCCTGCTTGCTTGGTATCTAGGGACGATGTAACGTCCCTGTTTCATACATCAACTGGAAACCTATTCGAAAGGGGGATGTGGAACATGACGGTCTTTATCCAATACCTGGTCAACGGCCTGTCCATGGGCAGCGTCTACGCCATCATCGCGTTGGGCTACACCATGGTCTAGGGTATCGCCAAGATGCTGAACTTCGCCCACGGCGATGTCATCATGGTCGGTGCCTATGTCTCGTTCTGCGCCACGTCGTATCTCGGCCTCCCGGGCTGGGCATCTGTAGTTCTCTCTTGTGTGGTCTGCACGGTTCTCGGTGTCCTCATTGAGGGTCTGGCCTATAAGCCGCTACGCCAAGCAGGTCCGCTGGCCGTTCTGATCACGGCTATCGGCGTGTCTTACTTCCTGCAGAACGCCGCGCAGCTTCTGTGGGGCGCCACACCCAAGAACTTCACTTCGCTCGTCACCTTTCCGGTGCCGGAGTTCTTGGCCAAGTTTAACGTAAGCGCCGTCTCGCTCGTCACCATCGTCGCCTGCTTGGTTATCATGGCCGGCCTGATGTTCTTTACGGGTAAGACCAAGATGGGCAAGGCCATGCGAGCCGTGTCCGAGGACAAGGCCGCTGCTCAGCTCATGGGCATCAACGTCAACCGCACCATCTCGATGACGTTCGCCATCGGCTCCGCCCTCGCCGCCATCGCCGGCGTACTCCTGTGCTCCTACTCGCCGGTGTTGCAGCCCACCACGGGTGCCATGCCTGGTATCAAGGCTTTCGACGCTGCCGTCTTCGGCGGCATCGGCTCCATTCCCGGTGCCTTTGTTGGCGGTATTCTTATCGGCATCATCGAGGCGATGGCACAGGCTTACATTTCCACGAGCCTTGCCAACTCCATCGTCTTTGGTGTTCTGATCATCGTCCTGCTCGTCAAGCCTGCCGGCCTCTTGGGCAAGTACGTCCCCGAGAAGGTGTAGGTGAGCGTTATGAAGTTTCTTAAAGACAAGCAGACGCGTCACGACTTTGTTACGTACGCCATGTGCCTTGTGGCGTTCGCCATCGTGTTCTTTATGCAGTCTAACCACATGATTCCGCGCATGATCGCCGGTCAGCTGGTCCCCATTACGGCCTATATCGTCATGGCCATTTCCCTCAACCTCGTCGTCGGTATCGCGGGCGACTTGTCGCTGGGCCACGCGGGCTTTATGAGCGTCGGCGCCTATACGGGCATCGTCACCGCCGTCGCGCTGGAGAGCGCCGTTCCCTCCGATCCGGTGCGCCTTATCATCAGTATCGTGGTCGGCGCCATCGCTGCCGCCATTCTGGGCTTCTTGATTGGCATCCCGGTCCTTCGCCTGAGCGGCGATTACCTGGCTATCGTGACGCTGGCCTTTGGCGAGATCATCAAAGAGATCGTCACCTGCCTCATTGTGGGTGTCGACTCTCGCGGCCTGCACGTGATCTTTAACATCACGGGCAACTCTACGATCGACGACCTGCACCTGCTCGAGGACGGCACCGCCATCATCAAGGGCGCCCAGGGTGCCTCGGGCGTGTCGACGTACTCGACCTTCCTCGCCGGTGCCATCCTGGTTATGGTCGCGCTCGTGATTGTACTCAACCTGGTTCGCAGCCGTACCGGCCGTGCCATTATGGCCGTGCGCGATAACAAGATTGCAGCCGAGTCCGTAGGCATCTCCGTCACCGAGTACCGCATGATCGCCTTCGTGGTTTCCGCTGCCCTCGCCGGTGCTGCCGGAGCTCTCTTCGGCGGTAACTTCTCGCAGCTCTCCGCCACCAAGTTCGACTTCAACACGTCCATCCTCATCCTGGTGTTCGTGGTCCTAGGTGGTCTGGGCAATATGCGCGGCTCCGTCATCGCCGCGGCGTTGCTCACGGTGCTTCCCGAGCTGCTCCGTCAGTTCTCGGACTACCGCATGCTCATCTACGCCATCGTGCTGATCCTGGTCATGATCTTTACCAACAACCCGCAGCTCAAGGCGTTCTTCGCACGCATTAAGGACCGCCTTGCTTCCAAGAAGGAGGTGGCAGCCGATGCCCAGTAAGTTTGAGTTCAACAAGGGCAAGATGGTCCCGTATCCTTCTGGCGCCATCGTTCCCGACCGCGACCTGGGTCAGCGCCCGGCGCTCGAGTGCATCCACCTGGGCATTGAGTTCGGTGGTCTTAAGGCAGTCGACGACTTTAGCCTGACTATCGGCAAGACCGAGATCGCCGGTCTCATCGGCCCCAACGGCGCTGGCAAGACCACGGTCTTCAACCTGCTCACCAAGGTGTACCAGCCTACGCACGGCACCTGTCTCTTATACACATCTGACGCTG
>USHS01000209.1 GCA_900554585.1 uncultured Collinsella sp. | reverse complement strand
GCTGAGCCCCTGGGCATGCGACGGGACCGTACGCGATGCCGAACCTTTCGGCGGCCAAGCCGCCGGTTTTCTTGATGAGCTGCTGAATCAGATAATCCCCCAGGTGAAGTCGTCGCTTCCTCAGCCACCTGTTTGGCGTGGCATTGCCGGTTATTCGCTGGCGGGCCTCTTCGCGCTTTGGTCCCTCTGGCAAACCGGCGCCTTTGACCGCGCGGCGAGCGCATCGGGGTCGCTATGGTTTCCCGACTTTGTCGATCGCGCCAGCACGGCGCCATTTGCCGGCAGCCCGCAAGCTGTCTATCTGTCGCTCGGCAAAAAGGAAACCAAGACGCCCAACCGCATGATGAGGCACGTACTCGACGATACGCGCGCGATGGAAGAGCTGTTTATCGAGCGTGACATTCCAACAACGCTGGAGCTCAATCCCGGCAATCACTTTGCCCAAACTGACCTGCGCATGGCGCGCGGCATCCACTGGATACTGACGCATTAAAAATGGCGTCCACGCGTACATACGCATGGACGCCATTTTTAATTTGGCTGAACGCAGCTGCTATTCAGCAGTCTCCTCAAGCTCGGAAGTATCGAACTCAAAGTCATTACCGGGCAGGATGGCGTTGAGCACAATGCCCACCAGCGAGCCCACGGCAAGGCCCGAAAGCGAAATCGTCACGCCGCCCAGCTCCAGCACGATGGCACCGGCGGTACTGTAGGCAATGCCGAGCGAAAGCACGAGCACCAGAGCCGCCACCAGCACGTTGCGGTTGTTCTGGAAATCGACTTGGTTTTCGATAAGGTTGCGAACGCCCACGGCACTGATCATGCCATAGAGCACGAGCGACACGCCGCCGATTACACACGCCGGCATGGCCGCAATGACAGCCGCAAACTTGGGGCAGAACGAAAGCACGATGGCGCAGCACGCGGCAATGCGAATCACACGCGGGTCGAACACGCGCGTCAGGGCGAGCACGCCGGTGTTCTCGCCATACGTGGTGTTGGCCGGAGCGCCAAAGAGCGAAGCCAGAATCGTGGCAAGACCGTCGCCGAGCAGCGTGCGATGCAGACCGGGGTCGGCAATGTAGTTGCGCTCGCAGGTGGAGCCAATAGCAGAGATATCGCCGATATGCTCGATCATGGTTGCAAAGGCCAACGGCATGATGGTGATGATGGCGGTCGTGGCAAGGCCGCTATCGAACTGCGGCCCAAAGAGTGCAAACACGGTGTTGTCCCACACGATGGGAAGACCGACCCACGGCGCGGCGGCAACGCCCGAAAAATCGACCTCGCCCAACGCAGTCGCAACGGCATAGCTCACCACAACGCCCAGCAAAATCGGCACAATCTTGACCATGCCGCGGCCCCAGATGTTGCAGATGACGATCACAGCCACGGCAATAACAGCCACAAGCCAGTTGGTCTGGCAGTTAGCAATAGCGGAGCTCGCCAGAATCAGACCGATCGAAATGACGATGGGACCAGTCACCACCGGCGGGAAGAAGCGCATAACGCGCTTGGCGCCAAAGGCGCGGAAGAGCGCCGCAAGCACCGGATAAAGCAGGCCGGCGCAAGCAACGCCCAAGCAGGCGTAGGGCAAAAGCTCGGCCTCGCCGTTGGGCGCGATGGCGGCATAGCCCGCAATAAAAGCAAACGATGAGCCCAAAAATGCCGGCACCTTACCACGCGACAGGAAGTGGAACAGCAGCGTACCCAAACCGGCAAACAAAAGCGTTGCCGATACCGAGAGGCCAGTGAGCACGGGTACCAGCACGGTGGCGCCAAACATGGCAAACAGATGCTGCAGGCCGAGCAAAAACATGCGCGGGCGGCCGAGCGACGACGCATCGTAGATGGCATCGGCGACGGCGGGCGTCGAGGACTGGGACATGGATGTCCTTTCGAATGGAAGGGCGATCGGGCATATCGGATAACCTGCCCGAACGATACGATCCGAACCATTGTACGCGATACGCCATGCCTCGCACGCGCCGTCACCTGCGAACGTTACCGCTATTTCCAAACGCGCTCGGCAATACGCTTGACCAGCGCGATCTTTGCCCATTGCTCGTCCTCGGTCAGCTTGTTGCCAATCTCGCAGCTGGCAAAGCCACACTGCGGAGACAGATACAGGTTCTCGAGCGGAACATACGTTGCAGCCTCGTGAATACGCTCGACGATGGCATCCTCGTCCTCAAGCTCAGCGGCCTTGGTGGTCACCAGGCCCAGCACGACCTTCTTGCCCGGGGCAACGTACTTGAGCGGCTCAAAACCGCCGGCGCGCGGCGTATCGAACTCCAGGTAAAATGCGTCGACATCCTCGTTTGCGAACAGGTATGGTGCGATGGGGTCATAGCCACCCTCGAAGGCATAGGTAGAGTGGTAGTTACCACGGCATACGTGCGTGTTAATGACCAGGTCGTCGGGCTTGTCCGCGATGGCGGCATTGTTGAGCGCCACGCCCAGCTCGCTCACCTTTTGCAGGTCAACCGGGCTCATGCCGGTCTTGGACACAAAGTCAGTATCGCAGTAGATGCCCCAGGTGCAGTCATCAAACTGGATGTTGCGGCAGCCTGCTGCGTACAGGTCGGCGATCACGGTGCGGTATGCTGCGGCGATGGCATCGGCGAGTTCTTCGTCGGTCTTATAGACAGCACGCAAGCTCTCCTGCTGGCCATCGCAGCGGTCGAGCGTGACCTCAGAGAACGTCTGAATCGGCGCCGGGATGGTCTGGCGTGCAACGTGGCCCTCGCCCTCGAGCGCCTTGACAAATTTAAAGTGCTCGACGAAGGGGTGGTTCTCGCCGCTAATGGGGCCGGTTACCACGGCGGTGTCGGCGGTAGTCTCCTCATCGTGAAACATATAGCCCGTACGCGAGGCACGACGCTCGATGCCATTCAGCCCCCACATAAAATCGAGGTGCCAGTAGCTGCGGCGAAACTCGCCATCGGTGATGACCTGCAGGCCGGCGGTCTTTTGCTTTGCCACCAAATCGCGAATGGCATCGTTCTCGACGGCCTTAGGCCCCTCGGCATCAAGCGCGCCTGCCGCATAGGCAGCGCGGGCGTCCTTTACGGCCTGCGGACGAAGAAAGCTGCCGACGATATCGGCGCGAAAC
>USHS01000208.1 GCA_900554585.1 uncultured Collinsella sp. | reverse complement strand
CTGCGTGGGCAACGGCGGCGACGAGCTGCTCTATAACTATCTGTTGGCGTTTGGCGGCGCGGGACGGACCCTGCTCAACTGCCCGCCGTGCTTTAGCGAGTACGCGTTCTTTGCGTCGCTCTGCCAGACCGAGGTGCGCGACGTGTGGCGTGATCCGGCGACCTTTGAGCTCGACCAGGCAGCTGTGCTTGCGGCGGCGTCCGAGTGCAATCTGGCAATCGTGACCTCGCCCAACAATCCCACGGGTGATGTGGCGCCGCTCGACTTTGTCGCGGCTCTGTGCGATGCGTGCCCCGGCATGGTCATGGTCGACGAGGCCTACGTTGAGTTTGCCGACGATTCGTTTGGCGCGGCCACCACGGCGCAGGGGCTTATCGTCGAGCATCCCAACCTGGTGATTCTGCATACGTTGTCCAAGGCGTTTGGCGCTGCCGGTACGCGTCTGGGTTACGTGATCGCGGCTCCCGAGGTCATCGACGTGTTCGCGGCGATTCGCCAGATCTATTCGGTCAATGTGCTGAGCCAAGCCGCAGCGCTTGCCTGCGTGCGTGCCCGCGATGCGTACACGCCCGTGGTGGCGCAGGTCGCAACCGAGCGCGAGCGCGAGCTGTGCGCCCTGCGCGCGATGGCTGCCGAGGGCCTGCCTGTGGAGGCATGGCCGAGCGCGGCGAACTTTGTGCTCGTGCGTACGCCGCATGCTACGCGCGTGCGCGAGCGTCTGCGCGACGAGTATTCGATTTTGGTGCGCGACTTTAGCTACGCGCCGGGGCTTGCGGGCTGTCTGCGCGTTACCGTGGGCACGCCGCAGGAAAACGACGAGGTGCTGGCCGCGTTTGCCGCGCTGGTGAAGGAGGAGATGTAGATGGGCCGTTATGCCGAGGTGACCCGCAAGACGGGCGAGACCGATATTGTCGTAAAGCTCGACCTGGACGGGAGCGGCGTGTGCGATATCTCGACCGGCGTGCCGTTTTTCGACCACATGCTCAATGCCTTTGGCCGCCATGGCCTGTTTGATTTGACGGTGCACGCGGTGGGCGACGTGGAAGTCGACGCGCACCACACCGTCGAGGATGCGGGCATCGTGCTGGGTGAGGCGTTTTGCCAAGCGCTGGGCAACAAGGCGGGCATTACGCGCTTTGCCGACGCGGCGATCGCCATGGACGAGACGCTCGTGATGGCTGCCGTGGATATCTCGGGCCGCGGGCAGGCCTACTGCGAGCTGCCCGTACCGACCGAGCGCGTGGGCAGCTTCGATACCGAGCTGGCCGTTGAGTTCTTCTACGCCTTTGCGCGCGATGCCAAGCTCACACTGCACGTGCGCGAGCTGGCGGGTGGCAACTCGCACCACATTATCGAGGCCGCCTTTAAGGCCGTGGGCCGCACGATGCGCCACGCCTGCGAGCTCGATCCCCGCGTGCAGGGCATCCCCAGCACCAAGGGCTCGCTGTAACCGCTGCAACCGCCGTAAGGGCAAAAACCACCACAAAGGGGACAGGCACCTTTGTGGTGGTTTTGGATGATGAGAAGAGGAGGGGTCGCGTGGGCGAACCGAGGATCGTGGTGGTCGACTACCACAAGGGCAACTTGTCGAGCGTCGTGCGCGGGCTTGCGCGCGCCGGTGCCGCCGCCTGCACGTCGGACGATCCGGAGCAGATCCGCAACGCCGACGGCCTGGTTATCCCGGGCGTGGGCGCGTTCTATGACGCGATCGCCTTTATGCGCCAGAGCGGCGAGGCGGACGCGGTGCTCGACGCCGTTGCCGCTGGAACTCCGCTGCTCGGCATCTGTCTGGGCCTTCAGCTATTTTTTGAGCGCGGCAACGAGGGCGTGCCGGCGGACGAGGGCGCAGTCGCGGACGGAAACGCTCCCGAGCAGGCTGGCGGTCCCTGGGTCGATGGCCTGGGTATTATGCGCGGCTCGTGCACGCGCCTGGAGTCGAGCCGCCTGAAGGTGCCGCACGTGGGTTGGGACCAGGTGCACATGACGCCCGCCGGTGCGGCCGATCCGCTGCTTGCCGGTTTTGCTGAGGGCGCCAACATGTACTTCACCCACAGCTACGCGGTGGCCGACGACGTCGATGCCGCCGATGTGTTGGCACGCACGCACTATACACGGAGTTTCCCGTGTATCGTGCGCCATGGCAACGTGTGGGGCTGCCAGTTCCATCCCGAGAAATCCTCCGCGCTGGGTCAGCGCATTCTTAAGAACTTCGTGAGCATCGTCGAGGGGGCCGGCCGATGATTCTGTTTCCCGCAATCGATCTGATCGGCGGCGAGGTTGTGCGCCTGGAGCGCGGCGACCGCAGCCGCTGCAAGGTATATTCCGACAACCCCGTGGCCGTTGCCCGCTCGTTTGCCGAGCAGGGCGCAAGCTGGGTGCACGTCGTCGACCTGTCCGCTGCCTTTGGCGAGGACGAGGACGCGTGCGCTGCCAACTCGGCAGCGATTAAGGCCATCTGCGGTGTCGACGGTCTGTCCGTGGACGTGGGCGGCGGCGTCCGCTCGCTCGCGCGCATCGATGAGCTGGCCGGCTATGGTGCTCGCCGTATCGCGCTGGGCACGGTGCTCGTGACCGAGCCGGGATTTGCCGAGGTGGCGGCTCGCGGCTTTGGCGAGCTGCTGGTGGCAGACATTGCCGCACGCGACGGTCAGGTCAAGGTGAACGGCTGGCGTGACGGCGCGGGCGTGGCGCTCGACGATGCCGTGGCGCAGCTTTCCGAGCTGGGCTTTAAGCATCTGGTGTATACCGACATCGCGCGCGATGGCATGCAGACGGGCATTGATGTGGCGGCGTATCGCCATGTGGCCGAGGTCGCGGGCTTTCCCGTCGTGGCTTCGGGCGGTATCTCGACGCTCGACGATATCCGCGCGCTGGCCGCGGTGGGTGAGGGCGCGATTGAAGGCGCCATTACCGGCCGCGCGCTCTATGAGGGCAACTTTACGCTGGCCCAGGCGCTGGCCGCCGCCCGAGGGGAGGAGTAGCCCATGCTTACCAAACGCGTGATTCCCTGTCTGGATGTTAAGGACGGCCGCGTGGTCAAGGGCGTCAACTTTGTGAGCCTGCGCGATGCTGGCGACCCGGTGGAGCTGGCCCTGTCTCTTATACACATCTGACGCTGC
>USHS01000207.1 GCA_900554585.1 uncultured Collinsella sp. | reverse complement strand
AGGAGTCTCGTGGGCTCGGAGATGTGTATAAGAGACAGGAAAGTGCTCGTCGTCGTGCCCAAGACGAGCGCCTGGCCGTCGCCGCCCAATGGAACAAACGCATCCAGATCGCGGACGCGAAGGAGAAGAACATGGACATCCGCAATCTTGAGGGCTCAATCGTCGCCCTTGTTACGCCGTTTAAAAAGGACGGCAGTGTCGACTTTGACGCGCTCGAGCGCCTTATCGATTTCCACTTGCAAAATGGCACCGACGCCATCCTCACCCTGGGCACCACCGGCGAGAGCGCCACGATGACCGATGACGAGGACAACTCCGTTGTCGCCGCAGTGGTCAAGCAAGTTGCAGGACGCGTCCCCGTCATCGCCGGCTCGGGCTCAAACTCCACGCAAACCATGCTCTCCAAGTCGCTCACCTACCAGGGCCTGGGCGCCGACGGCCTGCTGCTCATCACCCCCTACTACAACAAGTCCAATGAAGAGGGTATCTATCAGCACTTTAAGACCGTCGCCGATGCCGTGGACATCCCCTGCATCCTGTACAACATCCCCGGCCGTTGCGGCTGCGGCATCAGCGAGCGCAACGTAGAGCGCCTGGCCGCACATCCCAACATCATGGGTATTAAGGAAGCCTCGGGCAACGTCGCCTACGCGGCCAAGATCGCCCACCTGCTGTCCGACGACTTCCGCATGTACTCGGGCGAGGACGCCCTCACCGTGCCGCTCATGAGCCTGGGCGCTTCGGGCACCATCAGCGTGTGGGCCGACGTTCAGCCGCAGCTCGTGCACGACATGTGCCGCGCCTATCTGGACGGCGACGTGGAGCGCGCCCGCGATATCCAGATTGCCGGCCAGCCGCTCATCAATGCCCTCTTTAGCGAGGTCAACCCCATCCCCGTCAAGGAAGCACTCGCCCAGATGGGTATGATCGAGGCAAACTACCGCATGCCGCTGTGCCCCATGGCAGACGACACGCGCTCCGCACTTACCGATGCTCTGAAAGGAGCTGGTCTGCTTGATTAAGACCGTCATTATGGGAACGGGCCGCATGGGCTCGCTCATCCGCACTACCGCCGAGGGCATTGTCAACGCCGCTGGAGAGCCCGTTTTTGACATCGTCGCCCAGATCGGCTTCGACTTGTCCGAGCTCGAGAGCGCACCGGCCGCCGACGTCATCATCGACTTCTCAAACGTTGTGACCTTCGATGCCGTCGTCGCCTATGTCGAGCGCACGGGCGCGGCGTTGGTCTCGGGCACCACGGGCTATACGCCCGAGCAGGTGGATCGCCTGCGCGAGCTGGGTCAGAACGCCCGTGTTATGCACTCGGGCAACTACTCTATCGGCATCGCCGCCCTGCGCCATCTGGTTGCCCAGGCCACGCGCGAGCTGCCCGGCTTTGACTGCGAGATTGTCGAGACGCACCACAGCCAAAAGGTCGACGCTCCCAGCGGCACCGCCAAGCTGCTGCTCGACGCCGTGGTCGAGGCCGAGCCCGAGGCTGGTTATCATCCTGTCTACGGCCGCGAGGGCATGTGCGGCGCGCGCGACCCCAAGGAGATCGGCATGCACTCGCTGCGCGGTGGCACTGTCGCCGGCGTGCACGAAGTGAGTTTCTTTGGTCAGGACGAGGAGGTCACGCTCACGCACCGCGCCACGAGCCGTCAGATCTTTGTCAACGGCGCGCTGGCAGCCGCGCAGAAGCTCGTCACCCGCGAGCCTGGCTTCTATACGTTCGACCAGATCATGTTCGCCTAACCAGGTATCAACCGAATCCACCCAAAGGAGAGATAGCAAATGAGCAACGCAGCCGAGATGGATGCCCAGGAGATTATCAATTACATTGCCACCGCGCCCAAAAAGACACCCGTCAAGCTGTACGTGCGCGAGAAACCGGGCATGAAGGTCCAGTGGGGCAATGCACACGTCTACGGCGGTCGTCGTGGCAAGACCGTCTTTGGTGACTGGGATGAGCTCAAGGCCATCCTCGATGCCAATGCCGACTCCATCGACTACTACGACGTTGAAAACGACTGCCGCAACTCTGCCGTGCCCATGCTCGACCTCAAGGGCATCAACGCCCGCATCGAGCCGGGCGCAATCATCCGTGACCGCGTCGAGATCGGCGATCGCGCCGTCATCATGATGGGCGCCATCATCAACATCGGCTCCGTCATTGGCGAAGGCTCCATGATCGACATGGGCGCCGTGCTGGGCGGCCGTGCCACCGTGGGCAAGAACTGCCACATCGGCGCCGGCACCGTGTTGGCGGGCGTCGTGGAGCCCGCGAGCGCCACGCCTGTCATCATCGAGGACGATGTCATGATCGGCGCCAACGCCGTGGTCCTGGAGGGCGTGCACGTAGGCAAGGGCGCTGTCGTTGCCGCCGGTGCCGTGTGCGTCGAGGACGTCCCCGCCGGTGCCGTCGTGGCCGGCGTTCCTGCCCGCGTCATCAAGATGCGCGACGAGAAGACCGACAGCAAGACCGGCCTGGAAGAGGGCCTGCGCCAGCTTTAATAGTTACGCGGTTTTGACAAACCGCGTTTTCGCTGACTTATGCTCAACCTGCGGAGCAATTCATCCCCAAACAAGAAGGCCGAAGCCCCTAGGAGCTTCGGCCTTTGCTTTCTCGCTGTAGGCGTAACGCAACTTATCGATTCTCGATGCTACCGATATTCTTGAGCTCGATGGAGATGAGGCCGTTGGGCTCGTTGACGAACTCGATGTACTCGGAGTTCGAACCCATCTCGGCCGGGAAGCTGATCTCGATACCCGTATCGGTACGAATCTTATGATTGCGCACGGCCGCGCGCTCGACCTGCTTCCGTTCCACGGGAACGCGCTCGGGAACTTTCTCCTCGGTCAGTGCCGCGCGCACGCTTTCCTTGATGACCGGCTCGTCCTCAAAGACCTCATCGACGATATCCCAAGGCGGCAGCTCCTCGTCATCTTCAACCTTCTCGGCCACAGCGGCCTTAACCTTGGCGAGCGCCACGGCCGTGTTGGCGCCGTGCTCCTCGGCGACTTCCTCGACCACACGCGTCACGGTATCGATGACTTCCTTGCCCGACACGCCCGTGTCGCACTGCTGTCTCTTATACACATCTGACGCTGCCGACGAATA
>USHS01000206.1 GCA_900554585.1 uncultured Collinsella sp. | reverse complement strand
GTACCGTCCGCTCCCCCATCGCCGGCTGCAACAGAAGCAGCGGAAGCCGTAGAGCTGGAGGGATCAGCAACCTTGGGATGCTTCAGGAAATCAGGGATCTGCGGAGCTGCCGAAACGGGATTCACGGCAAACGGAGGTTCGGACTCGTCAGCCTTGTCCGGGTCGTCTTCTATCGAAAACTGTCCGGTGACCTGTCCTGCGTTGGCGCGGCGACGCGGCAGCAAGGTGGTCTTGGCGGTCTCGAGCGGAGCCTCGTCGTCCTCGTCATCGCCCTCAGTGAGTTCAATTTCGCTATCGGACCAAGACGGGTCAGGCTCGCTCGTGTTGAGCTTGGGCGCGGCCTTGCCCTTCTTGGCATGGCGACGCGGCAGCAGCGTGGTCTTGGCGCGCTCGGCCTCCACGGCCTCAGACACGTCGACAAACGGGTCATCGTCCTCGTCGTCATCCAAAACCGGGTCGGCATCGCCACCCATGAACGTGGTCACCGCGGCGTCAGCCCCCTTCTGGCGCAGAATGCTCAGGTGCGGACGGGCAACGCCGGGAACCGACAGGGCCTCTTCATCGCCCCACGGGCTCGCGTTGACATCGGCACGACGGCGCTCGGCAAAATCTGCCGCACGGTCGCGGGCAGAGCGCAAAACGCCGCCCACCGAAAAGCCAATGATGACCAGGCCAACGACGACAAGGCCCAGCAAGACAACCATAGCGATAGGTTTACCCAGGGCGTTTTGCAAGGCACTTGCGATAAAGGCGCCAATGTAGCCGCCCGAGGCGGAAAGGTTCTGCGGCGCAAACATGAGGTCGCACGAATCGCTCGTGCCCGGCACCATCAGCGACAGGATAGAAACAATGGCCACAAAGACCACGGCACCACCCGCGACCGAGCGAATGTTGAGCGGCGAGTCCTCACCCAAAAAGAGCGTGGCGGCAAACAGCAAGATGACGATCGGCAGCACGTAGGCGCCCAGGCCAAAGCCGAGGTGATAGAAACCGGCAACCGCAGCTGTCACGGGTGCCGTTGCCGGGGAAATCACGGCAATGAAGGACGCAATCGCCAAAACGGCAATGATAACGCCGGCGATATCGCGATTGGCCGAAGGCTCGACCAGGGGTTCGAACTCATCGAGCTCGGACTCGTGGCCCTTATTGGCACGCAGATGGGAACCGGCACCCTTAGCAGATGCCGGTTGGTTGTTGGCTTTGTTGCCTTTGGCGTTTTGTGCAGATCCGCGCGCCAAACTAAACCTCCATGACGACTGGGATGATCATCGGACGGGTGCGCGTGCGGCTCCAGATAAAGTTGGAGAGCGAATCGCGCACGGCCTTGCGAATGGCATCGGAGCCGCTACTGGTAAAGCTAAACTTGCCCTTCTCAATCGTCTTCATGATGGCTGCGGAGGCATCCTCGGAGAACTGGTCGTCGATGGCAAACGAAACGCCGCGGCCCGAGAACTCGATAGCCTCGATCTTCTTGTGCTTGAGCGAGACGATGGCAACAGCCGTGACCATACCGTCGTTGGCGAGCTTTTGGCGATCGCGAAGGACGATGGGGTCGGTGTCGCCGATGCGCAGACCGTCGACATAAACGACGCCGGACTCGACGGGCGCACCGCGTTTGACGATACCGCCGCGCATCTCGAGCGTGTCACCGTTATCGAGGATAAAGATGTGATCGTCCTTAAGGCCCATCTTGCGGGCGAGCTGGGCATGGGCGCGCAGGTGAACGGCCTCGCCGTGAACCGGCATAAAGTAGGTGGGCTTGGCCATGGCAATCAGGAGCTTGAGCTCCTCCTGGCTGCCGTGACCCGAGACATGAACGAGGGCACGGGACTTATCCCAGACGTCGCAGCCAAGCTTGGCCAGGCTGTTGACGACCTGCTGGACGGCCTTCTCGTTGCCGGGAACGGGAGTTGCCGAGAGGATGACGGTATCGCCCTCGTGGATGGAGAGCGTCTTGTGCTCGGCGTTGGCCATGCGGGACAGGGCCGACAGCGGCTCGCCCTGAGAACCGGTGCACATGACGACGATCTTATCGTCGGGCAGGTTATCGATATCGAAAGCATCGATGATATCGGCATCGTCGATGTTGAGGTAGCCAAGCTCACGCGCCACGCGGGTGTTGGTAAGCATGGAACGTCCGGTCACGACGACCTTGCGGCCACACTTGCGGGCGGCGTCGCAGATCTGCTGCAGGCGATGGATGTGGCTCGAGAACGACGCGACGAACACGCGGCCCGGGGCGTTCTTGATGGCGTGCAGCAGGTTGGGACCGACCTCGGCCTCGGACTTGGTAAAGCCGGGAACCGTGGCGTTGGTGGAGTCGGAAAGCAGCAGGTCGATACCCTGCTTGGCAAAGCGGCTGATGGCGGCATAGTCGGGCGTGACGCCGTCGATGGGCGTCTGGTCGAGCTTAAAGTCACCCGTGTGCATAACGGTGCCCTGGTTGGTGCGAATGAAAACGCCCAAAGCGCCCGGAATGGAGTGCGTCATCGAGAAGAAATCGAGCGAGATGCCACCGAGATTGACATGGCTTCCACCCTTGACCTCGCGGAACTTGGGTGCGCGGATGCGGAACTCGGAAAGCTTGCCCTCGATGAAACCAAGCGTCAGCTTACTCGAGAAGATGGGCACCTTGTTATTGAGGTCCTGCAGCAGGTACGGAAGCGAACCGGTGTGGTCCTCGTGGCCGTGGGTGACGACGATGCCGCGGAGCTTCTCCTCGTTCTCCAGGACATAGGTGTAGTCGGGAAGCACCAAGTCGATACCGGGCTGGGAGTCGTCGGGGAACATGAGGCCGGCGTCGACGAGCACCATGTCGTCGCCGCACTCGAAGACCGTCATGTTCTTGCCGATGCCGTCGAGGCCGCCGAGCGGAATGATCTTCAAGGGAGATGATTTTTTAGCTGCCATAGGATCGTGTGGTTTCCTTTCTTCGAAACGGGACTGGAACAACCGACGGGGCGCTTCTGGCAAACCGACCGCCGGGAACGTACAAACATGCATCGCAGAGTCGATGCAATAACCACAGTATGATACCCATTTGCCCACCAACAGACCACCCATGCATCAAAGCCCCATCTGAACCTGTGTATCCCGCCGGTCTGGTCTCAGCGGCCCGGCAC
>USHS01000205.1 GCA_900554585.1 uncultured Collinsella sp. | reverse complement strand
CACCTGGGACGAGGCGTATGACACCATCGCCGAGAAGGTAAAGTACTTCAAGGACAAGTATGGTGCCGAATCCATCCTGGTCATGGGCGGCACCGGTCGCGAGGGTGGCCCCATGCTTCCCGCATACGCGCACGCATGCCTGGGTACCCCCAACGCGTGCTACACGCAGTCCGGCTATTCCTGCTACATTCCGCGTGTCGCGGGCACGACCTACGTCATGGGCGCGACCTATCCCGAGATGGACTACGCCGGCGGTCTGCCCGGCCGCTATGACGACCCGATGTTCAAGCTTCCCGAGCTTATCGTGTTCTGGGGCAAGGAGCCCCTTCCGTCCAACGGCGACGGCCTGTTCGGTCACGCCGCCATCGACATGATGCGCCGCGGCTCCAAGCTCATGAGCATCGACCCGCGCGTCAACTGGGTCTCCACGCGTGCCGACTGGCACCTGCGCCTGCGTCCCGGCACCGACGCGGCCCTGGGCATGGCGATGCTCAACGTCATCATCGAGGAGGACCTCTACGACCACGACTTCGTCGACAAGTGGTGCTACGGCTTCGAGCAGCTCGCCGAGCGCGTCAAGGAGATGCCCGCCGAGAAGGCCGCCGAGATCTGCGACCTCGACGCGAACCAGATTCGCGAAGCCGCTCGCGTCTACGCCGCGGCCAAGCCCGCGCAGATCGCGTGGGGCCTGGCCATCGACCAGAAGTCCAATGGCGTCCAGGCTGGCCACTGCATCATGGCCCTCGAGGCCATCACCGGCAACATCGACGTTCCCGGCGGCCAGCTCATCGGTGATGTCAACGACGGACTCGAGCTCGGCTTTGGCTGGAAGGAGCTCGGCCCCGAGCTGCAGGAGAAGATACTCGGCCTCAAGCGCTACCCGGCCATGGTCAGCTTCGTGCTCAACGCACATTGCGACATGGTTCTCGACGCGCTCGAGACCGGTGAGCCCTATGCCTTCAAGATGGCGGGTTTCGAGGATTGCAACGGTCTGGCCGGCACGGATTGTGCCCAACCGCAGCGCTGGCACGATGCGTACCAGAACCTCGAGTGGTGCTTCGGCATCGACGTGTGGCTCACGCCCACGATTCAGGCGACGTGCGAGCTGTTCTTGCCGCTGTCGTCGACGGTCGAGCACGACAGCGTGGTCTATAGCCATTACGGCGCCTCGCCCATCACCATGGGCGCTGTCAACAAGTCCATCACGGTGGGCGAGGGCAAGGGCGATGCCGAGATCATGTACGAGATCGGCCGTCGGTGCATGCCCATCAACTTCGGACGCTTCGCGAATTTCTACGAGTTTCTCGAGTATTACCGCCTCAACGGCAAAACCACCTTCGAGGAGCTGCGCGAGGAGGTCGTCCACCAGAAGACCGAGACGCTATCCTATCGCAAATACGAGACCGGCAAGCTGCGTCCTGACGGCATGCCCGGCTTCAACACCCCGACCGGCCGCGTCGAGCTCTACTCGACGATGTTCCGCCAGTTCGGGGTCGATCCGTTGCCGTACTACGAGGAGCCGCAGCTCTCGCCGGTGTCCACGCCCGAGAAGATGGAAGAGTACCCGTTCGTGCTCACGACGGGCGCCCGTACCTACTGCTACTTCCACTCGGAGGGCAAGCAGATCCCGTACCTGCGAGAGATGAATCCCGACCCCCTGATCGAGATCAACCCCGAGGACGCGCTCAAGCATGGCATCGCCGATGGCCAGTGGGTCGAGGTTGCAAGCCCGTTTGGCAAATGCGTCTTGAAGGCCAAGGTTTCCCAGATCGTCAAGCCGGGTGTCGTGCATGCGCAGCATGGTTTCTGGTTCCCCGAGAAGGACGCCGAGGAGCCGGTCCTTTACGACGTCTGGCGATCCAACATCAACAGCCTTATCCCCCATCTCCATGTTGGAAAGCTTGGCTTTGGCGCTCCCTTCAAGTGCGCTATCTGTAGTGTCAGAAAGGCAGACGGCAACTGGGATACAGACATGGAGGAAATCTGGGAGAAGTTCAACATTCAGCACACTGATACTAAAGACGCGGAGGAGGTGGCGTAAATGAGGAACGGCCTTTTGATCGATTATGAGTTCTGCACTGGTTGCCAGTCCTGTGAGGTGGCTTGTAAGGAAGAGCATGGTATTCCCGTGGGTCAATGGGGTATTAAGGTCATAGATGAAGGACCTTGGCAGATATCCGAAAAGACGTGGAATTGGAATAAGATCGCCGTTCCCACAGACCTATGCGACCTTTGCGCCGACCGCGTTGCTGAGGACAAAAAGCCTACGTGTGTGCACCACTGTTTGGCTCAGGTGTTGAAGTTTGGTCCTGTTGATGAGCTTGTCGCGGATCTTGACAGAAAGCCAAAACAGGCACTCTTCGTTCCTCGCTAGGCGTTCTGTGGGGAAACGATATTTCTAGAAGGGGGTTTCGTGAAAAGGAATGGCCAAAAAGTGAAAGTTGCCTATAAAGGCTATCTCGAAGATGGAACCCTCTTCGATGAGTGCAAGCCAGAAGAAGCTTTCACCTTTGTCATGGGGACATCCTCGGTGATTCCGGGGTTTGAGAAGGCTGTGGGAAGTATGGAGGTAGGCGACACAATCACCGTTGATATACCTCCCGAGGAAGCCTACGGCTTTTACCAGGAGGATGCTATCCAAAGGATCCCTACATATTTCTTTGGGAATAAAGGAGAAATTCCGGTGGGAGAAATGATTTCTCTTACCAGTCCTAAGACCCAGCGCCCTGCAATTGTGAAGGTTCTTGGCGTGGAAGACGGCATCGTTTCTCTGGATTTTAATCACGCGTTAGCAGGCAAGACCCTGATCTACGAAATCAGACTTTTAGATGTTGAAGGAGAGTCTGCAGAATAAGTTTTCTTGTGACAGCCGCAGTTGATATGACATGCGGCTGCCACAGTTTTAGAAGGAGGGAAGCAGAGATGACAGAGAACTCTGAAACGCTGTTGAGCAAAAAGGGAGTCGTCCTTGCGCTTATCGGCATTTTTGCGCTCTATTTTACCCAGTGTGCATTTGGAATAATCCCCCCTGCCATCAATAGTCTGGCGGTTCATTTTGAGGGAACACCCATGACCACCATTCTTTTGGCCAATACTATTACAGGTGTGGTTAGCATTCCCGTTAGCATCTTGG
>USHS01000204.1 GCA_900554585.1 uncultured Collinsella sp. | reverse complement strand
TGTGCCAAGGCAGTCGCCTGTTCAACCGACTCGGCGATACGGCCCAGAGAGTTTTCCCGAATCACGATGCGGTCGACTACGACCTCGATATCGTGTTTGAACTTTTTGTCCAGATCGATGGGGTCGTCGAGCGAGCGTACTTCGCCGTCGACACGCACGCGGCTAAAGCCCTCAGCCCGAAGATCCTCGAACAATTTTGCGTACTCGCCTTTGCGCCCGCGCACCACCGGTGCCAGCACAAACGCACGACGACCCTCTCCCGCTGCCAGGACCTTATCGGCGACCTGGTCGGTGGTCTGGCGCTCGATAACGCGACCGCACTCGGGACAGTGCGGCGTGCCCACGCGTGCAAAAAGCAAGCGAAGGTAGTCATAAATCTCAGTTACAGTACCCACCGTCGAGCGCGGATTCTTGGACGTCGTCTTCTGATCGATCGAGACGGCCGGCGAAAGGCCGTCGATCGAGTCTAGATCGGGCTTGTCCATCTGGCCTAAAAACTGGCGCGCATAACTCGACAGGCTCTCCACGTAGCGACGCTGACCCTCGGCATAGATCGTGTCAAACGCCAGCGAGCTCTTGCCCGAGCCCGAAAGACCGGTAATGACCACGAGCTCGTCGCGCGGGATGGAAACATCGATATTGCGCAGGTTGTGTTCGCGCGCACCACGGATAACGATAGAAGAATCAGACATGGAAGCTCCTTGCCTCCTATAACCTCAAATCACACTGTCGATGAGTTTAACGCACTCAACGCGCACAGATGTTCGTAATACAAGATTCGCAGACCTTTTGCTTTGCGTGTCGGGCGCTTTGTTTCTCGAAATGCCGTGGAAAGGTTAGAGTAATCTAAAACTGAACTTAATTTGCTGTAACAGAGGAACGTCCATGACCGAAGATATCCCCCTTGAAATCACTTCGAGTGGCATGGCCAATCTGCCCATATTCATCGCCGTCCTTATCGTGGCCGCCGTCGTCGTGCGCGTGTATTTTTCAATCAAACAAAACGAAAAACCGCCCATTGCCCGCGTCTTTTGGTGCGCGATGCTCCTCATCCCGCTCGGCATGGTAGCTGCATGGATTACGAATCAATTGCTCGTAAATGAGGACTGTTCCCTATGGGTCCTTTCTTATTCGGCGCTCGGTGCTGCCGCCGTCATACTTCTTGTCGAGCCCTTGGTTTCGGGACTTATCGACCAAACCGATCTTGCGACGGGAACGGTTGCCTGTATTTGCCGCGACATCCTTGTCGTCGCCGCTGTTTCAGCGCTCTCGTTCGTTTCACTCGAAATTGCCTGCAACGAAACGTTCTATCGCATTCCCGCCAACTCATTCGGGTTTTCCGTTGGGCTGCTCGCGACGGTTCTCCTCTCCCTTTATTTGCTGGGACAGCGTCATGGAGGAGTCATGGCCCTCGTGCCCGTCGTCTGTTGTACCCTTGGCATTGCCGAGCACTTCGTCATAACGTTTAAAGGCGAGGCCATCCTGCCGAGCGACATTTTGGCATTGGGCACCGCAATGGAAGTAAGTGAGGGATATGAGTTCACCTTCACTGCAGGAATCGTAACCTCACTCGCCCTGCTGGAGATTTCCCTGGGGCTTCTTTCGCTTATCCGACCGCGAAAGCTCCGTACGCCCGCCCATGTCTTCCCCGCAATCGCCGCTAACCTCTGCGCTTTTCTGCTAGTGACCGTTGTGGGGCTCTTGGGCTTTTCCAACATCGACTTGGAGCAGTCGCTGGATTTTGGATTTGACCGTTGGCAGCCCATCACCACGTATGCGTCTCAGGGTTTTATCACTTCGTTCACCGAAATGGTCAACGAGTTGCCCATTGAAAAGCCCGAAGACTATACGCCCGATGAGGCGCAGAGCATCGAGCAGGAGCTCGCCGCCGCCTACGACAGCACGTATGGCTCGAGCGAGCAGCGCGCGGCGGCCGTTGCCCAGTTCAATGAAATCAAGCCGACGATTGTTGCCGTCATGAACGAGAGTTTTAGCGACCTTTCGTGCTTTGAGCAGCTCCAGGCGGCCGGGTACACCGGTCCCGCATTCTACAACTCGCTTCCCGACACACTTGTTCGCGGCACCATGCTCGCTTCGGTCACCGGTGGCGGAACGGCGAACTCCGAATTCGAATTTTTGACCGGAGCGACAACGGCCTTTGTCGGATTAGGCAAAATCCCCTATCAGCTGTATCAGATGAATGGCGTCAACAGCCTGGCAAAGGACCTTAAAGAGCTCGGGTATACCACTACCGCTATGCACCCGCAAAACCCCGTCAACTACCATCGAGATAAAATCTATCAGCAGCTGGGTTTTGGAGACTTTCTTTCAATCGGCGATTTCGAAGGTGCGCCCTATTACCATGCCGGCGTATGCGACTACGCCACCTACGACAAGATACTCGACCTGCTCAGAACCGACGAAGCCCCGCAGTTCATCTTTGACGTCACGATGCAAAATCACGGCGGCTACGACTATGGCACCGTTCCCGCCGAAGAGCTGACAAACTATTGGGTCGAGGGAGCCAGCGAGGGCGCCAATAGCGCGCTCAATACCTATCTCACCTGCATCAATGCATCCGACCGGGACCTCGAGTACTTTACCAACGAGCTCCGCAATATCGGCAGACCGGTTGTTCTTGTCTTTTTTGGCGACCATCAGCCGAGCGCCGCAACGACTCTCAACGACGAGCTGTACCCTCAGGAAGATACGGCAAGCCACGCTTTCCGTATCTATCAGTCGACCTATTTCGTCTGGGCTAACTATGAAATCGCCGGCAATACCGAGCTCAACGTCTACGACACCGTCGGGGCAAACGAGATTGCAGCTATTACCCTTAATAAGATCGGCGCCCCGCTCACTGACTATCAAAAGGCCCTGCTTGCAACAAGGTCAGATGTGCCCACCATCAATGTCGCCGGCTATCTTGGTGCCGACGGGCTGCGCTACGACTTGGAATCTGAAGACAGCCCATACGCCTCGACGATCGACAAGCTGCAGCGCATGCAATACCTCGAGTTCGCCAGCAAAGTTCAATAAGCCCGCCCATTCGCTTGGACCCATCGTATTGCAAGCACGCTCGGCCCAAATGCATCGCAAATGACTCCCGCTCGCAAACGAGGGTACAATGACGCTCGTG
>USHS01000203.1 GCA_900554585.1 uncultured Collinsella sp. | reverse complement strand
CCAACGAGCACACCGTGTCGACCATCATCGCGACCGCGACGATAAAGGCGGACAGCCGCACAATCAGCACCGGCAGATGGCCAAGCAGCCCCAGCAATGCCGGCTCCACTAAACGGCAAATGCATAACGCACCCAAGCCAAACGCGCAGGCCCAGTACAGGCAGATGCGCCCGTGCAGGTTAAACGGCAGATGCGAATAGTCCCAAAAGCGAGCGCCCGTTGTTTTTTCCAACAGCACGCCCACGCTGTACTCAATCACGCTGCATACGAGCGCTGCAGCGACAAACTGGCTCGACGCGTCAGGAATTCCGCGCAACAGCAGCCAGCAGGCAATGCCGCCCGCGCCATAGATGGGGCAACACGGTCCCAGCAAAAAGCCGCTGTTGGCAAAGCGTCCGTGGTTGAGCATGGCGCAGACTGTCGATTCCCATGCCCAGCCGCAAAACCCGTAGAAGGCAAACGAGAGCACCAGTGCCGAGAGCGGGCAGGCGGCAAGCGTCGCGCCGCCAAATGCCATGTCGATCGCGGTCCCCACCGTCTACCCTCTCCTCTTTTCACTCGATTCGCTGCTCACGCCATCGTCCGCCTCGTCTTTGCGCCGCAGGCGACCGGCGACCGTCTCGCGCAGCGCGCACCACTTATCAGCCAGGCATACAATCCATGCCTCACGACACGTCGGCGGCACTGGCACCAGCGGAAACATATGGCGCACGATAATATTCCGCTCGCGCGGCGTCAGCTCAAAATCTTCCTCCGCACGTGCCAGGGCAAAAAACGGGTGGCGAAAGCCATGCAGCCGATGGCTTGGATCGGGATCGTGCCAATCGTAGAGAAAGTAATCGTGCAGCAGGGCCCCGCGCAACAACGAGGCGCGGTCGACCGAGACACCGACGCGGCCCAGGCGCTCGGCAAAGGACAGACTTGCCCGCGCTACCGAGGTCACATGCGTATACACCGTCACATCGCCATGCTGGATAAACTCGCGCGTCAGGTCCAGACGGCCCGCCTGTGCCAGTTGACGGGCAGCATGGTCTACTTCGCACGCGATTTTCTCGGCACGAACGGCATCGGACATGCTGCCTCCTTCCAGCGGCCCGCGGTGACAAGCCACGGTCTGCACGCATTGAATAAAAACATCATCGAATCTACCAGTATGGCATCGGACAAAACGTTTTGCCCCGCCAGTTGGCGAATTACCGCGCCGCCGTCACATATCAAACGCCAAAATGTGCGAGACTGTTCTGTGCAATTGTGCCGGCCGAGGGAGCGCCGGCGCTCGATTCGCATGGAGTAACCCACAACGATGCTGCTTACGCAAACGACAACGCCCGAGGACGTCAAGGCTCTTAATCGCGCCGAGCTCCCGCAGCTCTGCGACGAGATTCGCCACGCCATCCTCGAAAGCTCCGCCGCTGTCGGCGGACACGTTGCCCCCAACCTGGGCGTCGTTGAGCTCACGGTCGCGCTCCACCGCGTGTTTAACTCCCCCACCGACAAAATTGTCTTCGACGTGTCGCACCAGACCTACGCACACAAGGCGCTGACCGGGCGCGCGTACACCTATATCGATCCGGAGCGTTATGGCGAGGCCTCTGGCTTTGCCAATCCCGACGAGTCCGAGCATGACCTGTTTGCCATGGGTCACACCTCGACCTCGGTGAGCTTGGGCTGCGGTCTTGCCCACGCGCGCGACCTGGCGGGTGACACGTATAACGTCATTACCGTTATTGGCGACGGCTCGCTTTCGGGCGGTCTGGCTTTTGAGGGCTTTAACAATGCCGCCGATCTCGACAGTAACTTGATCATTATCGTCAACGATAACGACCAGTCCATTGCCGAAAACCACGGTGGCCTGTATCGCAATCTGGCCGAGCTGCGCGCCAGCAACGGCACCTGCGAGCGCAACGTTTTCCGCGCGCTGGGGCTCGACTATCGCTACCTGGACGCCGGTAACGATGTCCAAGCGCTGGTCGATACGCTGCAGGAGCTGCGCGATATCGATCATCCCATCGTGCTGCACGTCTCCACCGCCAAGGGCAAGGGCTTTGAGCCAGCCCAGAGCGACCCCGAGCACTGGCATCATGTGGGGCCCTTCGATATGGCAACCGGTCGCAAACTTTGCCCGGGCCACCCGAGCGAGCCCGCACCGCGCACCTATGCCGATATTACGAGCGAGGCACTCAACGCCGCTATCGCGAACGACCCGCAGGTTGTCGCTATCACGGCTGCCACGCCCTATATCATGGGCTTTACGCCCGAGCTTCGCGCCGCGGCAGGCAAGCAGTTTGTCGACGTGGGCATTGCCGAAGAACACGCCGTCACCTTTGCCACCGCGCTCGCCAGCGCCGGCGCCAAGCCGGTCTTTGGCGCATACGGCACGTTTTTGCAGCGCGCCTACGATGAACTGTGGCACGACCTGTGCCTCAACGACGCCCCCGCAACCATCCTGGTGTTTGGCGCTTCGGTCTTTGGCACAACGTCCGAGACGCACCTCTCGTTCTTTGATATTTCCATGCTGGGCGGACTTCCCAACATGCGCTACCTGGCACCGGCCTGCATGGAAGAATACCTGTCCATGCTGAGCTGGTCGCTCGACCACCGCGAGCATCCCGTGGCAATCCGCGTACCGGGCATCGGCCTGGTAAGCCGTCCCGATCTGGCGCCCGCCGAGGGCGCCGATTACAGCGTCGTGCGCTACAACGTCGCGCGTCAGGGCCGCGATGTAGCCGTGCTTGCGCTTGGCGACTTCTTTGAACTGGGCGAGCGCGTGGCAAACCGCTTGGCTGCCGAGTACGGCATCGAGGCCACGCTCGTCAACCCGCGCTTTGCAACCGAGCTTGACCGCAAGTTTCTCGACAGCCTTGCCGCCGAGCATCGCGTTGTCGTCACCCTCGAGGACGGCATCTTGGACGGTGGGTGGGGCGAGCGTGTCGCGTGCTACTTGGCCTGCACGCCTGTGCGCACGCGCACCTTTGGCATCGCCAAGGGCTTCCCCGACCGCTACGACCCCAACGAGCTGCTCGCGCAGAACGGCATGACGGTCGAGAACATGGCCGCCGAAGCCGTAAGGCTACTCAACGAGTAAAAAACCTCCGCAAGGGAAGCACCCCTGCGGAGGTTTTTATTTTCGCGACGCGATTATCTC
>USHS01000202.1 GCA_900554585.1 uncultured Collinsella sp. | reverse complement strand
CCTTAAGCCTCCTTAAGCGCCTGGGCGCGCACGCAGCTCATCACCACGTTGCCGACGATCTCATCGACGGGCGCAGAGCGCGAGCAATAGCACACGATCTTCTTGAAGCCCTGAAGCATGGGGCCGTAGGCATTGGCGCCGGTCAGATTCTGGATGATCTTGACGCCGATATTGCCCACGTTGATATCGGGCCAGATGACCACGTTGGCTTGGCCCGCAACAGCGGACTCACGGCGTACCTTCTTGGCCGCAACCTTGGGGTTAATCGCCGAATCAAACTGGAACTCACCGTCGATGGCCAGGTCGGGACGGCGATCGTTGGCAATCTCGCGAGCACGACGCACCTTTTCGACAAGCTCATTGTCCATCGAACCGTCAGTCGAATGCGAAAGCAGCGCGCAACGGATATCCCATCCGGTCAGTGAGCGCACCGTTTCGCTCGACGAAATCGCGATCGAGGCAAGCTCCTCGCTCGTGGGGTCAACGCAAACGGCGGAATCGCCAAAAGCCAAAAGGCCGCCTTCGCCGCCGTTCCAGTTGGGAATGTCGGCGATACCGCACGAGCTCACGGTGTCCACCCCGTCGGCAAGGCCGACGATGGTCTGACCCGCCAGGATAATATCGCCCGTGGCGTTATCGATACCGGCGAACATAACGTCGACATCGCCGAGCACCTGCAAAATCAGGGCGCGCTCAAGCGGGCGCGTCATACGGCGCGCAGCGCCCTTGGACTTAAACTTGCAATCCGGATGAGAAAGGTAGCGCTCACAGCAGTCGGCGTTCGCCTCCTCGTCGGTCACATCGACAATCTCGATGCCGTCAAGGGAGATGCCACGCTCATCGGCAAGCTCCTTGAGCATACCGCCGTCGCCGACCAGCACGCATTCGGCAAGATGCTCGGCAGCGATCTTTGCGACCGCCTGCATCATGGTCTCGTTTTCGCCCTCGGGAAAAGCAACGCGCATAGGCTTGGCGGCAGCCTGCTCGCGCAGGGTCTGCATCAGGTCCATGGCAGCTACTCCATCTCTTCGGCAGTGCGCTCGATAAGCTCGCCGATGGTTTTCATGACCATGACCTCGCGCACAGGAACCTCGGCGTCGAGCTCGTTCTCGATCATGGAGGTCAGCGCGATCATCTTCATCGAGCCCTTGCCCAGGGTCTCGAACGTCGTCTCGGGGGTCACATCGCCGTCATAGTTGTAAGCGGACTTGGCAAAATCGCAGATCTGCTGAGTGAGTTCTTCGTTCATGATGGTGCCTTTCAATCGAAAAAGAGGGGCGACCACGGCGGGCTGGAGACATGGGTCCCGCCGTGGCCTAAGAGAGGAATCGAATTGTTACAGGGGTGAAAACCTAGTCGTCAAGCTCGAACGTAAGCTCTTTGTAGCCCGGACGGTCGATAACCTTGGCATGGACGCCAACGGTCTCGCCCGCCATGAGCTTGGCGCGAATCTCGGGGGCCTTCTTCTTGGTAATGCCGTAGATGACGTAGGTGTACTGAGAACCCTCGTCAATATCGACGGCGCCGTAGGCGTACTTGCCATACTCTTTGAGGTAGGGCTTGTCGTTCTGCGGACCAGGCAGAGTAAAATCGATCAGATGGCCGTGACCGGAAACCTGGACCCAATCGGTCTTGTGGTAGCCGCAGGCATTGCAGGCAAGGTGGGGCGGAAACTCGACGGCTCCGCACTCGGGGCACTGGCGCGCCCAATAGATGCCATCTTCAAGACCCGTGTAGAACTTCTTGACCACGGGCTCCATATCTTTGAGTTGCATGAGAATACTCCTTATGGGAAATCGAAAACCGCGGTCGCTTAGGCGACGGTACGAAGGATCTGGCAGCGCACGTTCTGAGAACCACCAAAACCGCGCAGGAAAGCCGTCTCGGGAACCTTCTTCATCTGGGTGGCACCGGCGACGCCGCGCATTTGTTTAACGGCCTCGACGATATCGGCGATGCCCGATGCGCCATGAGCGTGACCGAAGTTGCAACGGCCACCGTGCGGATTGATGGGCTTATCGCCGTCAAAAGCGGTGCGGCCATCGATTGCGTACTTCCAAGCCTCGCCGCGCGGAATATAGCCGCACTCCTCAGCCGAGACAATCTCGGAAGCCAGGAAGAAGTCATTGCACATAAATAGGTCGACCTCGTCGGGGCTCACGCCGGTAAGGTCGTAGACCTGCTTGGCGGCAAGCTCGGTAGCCCAATGCTCGTTGTGAAGCAGGCCGGCCTCGACGGCAGAGGCGCCCGTGCCCAGAACCTCGATAGGTGCATACGGGACACCCATGGCCTTGGCCTTCTCCGTGGGCATCACGACAACAGCTGCGGCACCGTCGCATTTCTTCTCAAAGCCGGTGACGCGCAGGTACTGCGTAACGCGCGGGTTGTACATGCTCTTGAGATACTCGTCGGCGGTATCGAACCCAGCTGCCTTCGCGTCTTCCTCGACTGTGGTCTCGTACCAGGCAAGGGGATTCAGGACGGCACCGCGGCGAAGGCTCTTGGTAAGGCCGTTCAGGGCGTCATCGATCTGATCGGCAGTAAGGTCGTACTGCATCGAATACTCGTTGATCCAGTTGTCGAACGACACGCCAAAGGCGCCATCGAGCGGGCGACCATAAGCGCGGTCATAGATCTTATCAAGCGAGGGAATCATGACGTCGAGCGTAAAGTCCTGACGAATATGGGAAGGCATATGCTCAACGGGAAGAGTCGAAGCCAAATCGCAGGCACCCGTAAGGACAACATCGTAGGCACCGGAGGCGACTGCCATCACGGCCTGCTCAAGGGCAACATAGCCCGTGCAGCAAGCCTCGGAATGATGGACAGAGCCCTTGGCACGAACGCCAAACCAATCGGCAACCTGCATGTTTGGGGTAATGCAATCGCCAACGAGATACGGATTGGCGCTGCCGTGATAGAAAAAGTCGATATCGCGGGGCTCAAGACCGGCATCGGCAATTGCCTCGAGGGCTGCATAGCCAAACGCCTCGCCCTCGCCAATACCCTGGGTCTCGGGATGCTCCTCAAAATCCTTGAACGGGGTGCAGCCTACGCCTACAATCGAGACGCTGCGCATGTTCTTTCCGAGCGTAACCACTGAATATCACATCCTAATCATGTGAAGGTGTACGGAATGATGGCGCAGTCCAGCCGCTGTCTCTTATACACATCTCCGAGCCCACGAGACTCC
>USHS01000201.1 GCA_900554585.1 uncultured Collinsella sp. | reverse complement strand
CCAGACTGAACGGACATGACAAAGACAGACTTCCGAACAATGTAAATGTCAGCTTCCAGTTCGTTGAGGGCGAGACGATCGTCGACGCCGACTACCGTCTGTTCTACGTGCACCGCGGCATGGAGAAGGTCGCCGAGACGCGCCTGAACTATGATGCCGTGACGTTCCTCGCCGACCGCATCTGCGGCATCTGCGGCTGCGCCCACTCGGTGGCCTACGCCGAGGCCGTCGAGCGCGCCCAGGGCATCCATGTCCCGCCGCGCTCCCAGTACATCCGCGCCATCATGCTCGAGGTCGAGCGCCTGCACTCGCACCTGCTCAATATTGGCCTCGCATCGCACTACACGGGCTTCGACTCCGGCTTCCAGCAGTTCTTCCGCGTCCGCGAGAAGTCCATGGACCTGGCCGAGAAGCTCTCCGGTCACCGCAAGACCTACGGTCTCAACGTGATCGGCGGCGTGCGTCGCGACATTTTGGCCGAGCAGAAGCTCTCCACGCTCACGACCATCCATCAGCTGCGCTCCGAGGTTCAGGAGCTCGTCGACGTCTTGCTCTCTACGCCCAACTTTATTGAGCGTACGAGCGGTATCGGCATCTTGGACCGCAAGATCGCACGCGACTTCTCGCCGGTCGGCCCGCTCATGCGTGGTTCGGGCTATGCCCGCGACGTGCGCTTTGACCATCCCTTCGACGGCTACGCCGATCCGGACGTCCAAAAGATGCACGCTGCCACGGCCGACACGTGCGATGCCTTCGGCCGTACTGCCGTTCGCATCCAGGAGGTCTACGATTCGATCGACATGATCGAGACCATGCTCGAGAACTGCCCGTCGGGTCCCATCCTTACCACGGATTGGGAGTACACCCCGCACAAGTACGCCATCGGCGCCACCGAGGCGCCGCGCGGCGAGGACGTGCACTGGGCCATGCTCGGCAACAACCAGAAGTGCTACCGCTGGCGCGCCAAGGCCGCCACGTACAGCAACTGGCCGGTCCTGCGCTACATGTTCCGCGGCAACACCGTGGGCGACGCGGCGCTGATCGTCGGCTCGCTCGACCCGTGCTACTCCTGCACCGACCGCGTGACGGTGACCGATGTCGCCGCCAAGCGCGACCACGTGCTCGACAAGGAGCAGTTCGAGAACGTCTGGCGCGACAAGTCGCCGCTCGCGGGCGAGGGCACCATGGCCGCTCCGCTCGATGAGGAGGCGCTCTAATATGCTGAAGCTTTGGAAGGTCAACGCCAGGGCGGGCGACGCGACGGTCAAGTACCCGTTTGCGCCGTTCCCCACCAACAAGGACATGCGCGGCAAGCCCGAGCACAACGCGGAGCTCTGCATCGCCTGCGGTGCCTGCGGCGTGGCGTGCCCGGCCGATGCCATTCGCATGGACACCGACCTTGCGGCCGATACCATCACCTGGTCGATTGACTACGGTCGCTGCATCTTTTGCGGCCGTTGCGAGGAAGCCTGCCCCATGGAGGCCATCAAGCTCACCGAGGAGTTTGAGCTGGCCGTCATGAGCAAGGACGATCTCACTAGCAAGAGCGTCTACACGCTCGAGCACTGCTCGCGCTGCGGCAAGCCGTTTGCCCCGCATAAGGAGATCGACTACGCCAAGCGCCTGCTGCAAAAGATCGGCGGCATGGAGGCCATCCAGGCCGCCCGTACCGTCGGTATGTGCCAGGAGTGCAAGCGTGAGCTTGACGCCCTGCGCGCCGCCTCGGCCGTAAAGACCGGCAACGCTGCCGGCATGGCTGCCAACGAGACGCTTGCGTCCGGCGAGCCCCAGGGCCCCGGCATGGAGTATCTGGGCGGCCACGGCGTGAACCCGGAGTATATCGACCGCGAGCTCAACCCCGATGCGCCCGAGATTCCCGCCGGTCCGGCGCCGGTCGAGGGCATCATCATGGATTTTGAAACGAAGGAGGAGTAACCATGGCCGAACCCACGCTTTTGCCCGAGCGGCTCCAGTACCGCCCGACCAAGATCGAGCTCGACGAGAGCATCGAGAAGGCCAAGGCGACCCTTCTTAAGAAGATCAAGCGCTCGGTGTACGTCTACCGTGCCGACTGCGGCGGCTGCAACGGCTGCGAGATCGAGATCTTCGGGTCCATCACGCCCGTCTTCGACGTCGAGCGCTTTGGCATCAAGGTCGTGCCCTCGCCCCGTCACGCCGATGTGCTGCTGTACACCGGCGCCGTGACGCGTGCCATGCGCATGCCGGCCCTGCGCGCCTTTGAGGCCGCACCCGATCCCAAGATCGTGGTGTCCTATGGCGCGTGCGGCTGCACCGGCGGCATCTTCTACGACAACTACTGCGTCTGGGGTGGCACGGACAAGATCTTGCCGGTCGATGTCTACATCCCCGGCTGCCCGCCCAGCCCCGCGCAGACCATCTACGGCTTTGCCATGGCACTTGGTCTGCTGGACCAAAAGCTCCATGCCGAGACCACGGTGGAGGCCGCCGGCGAGCAGGCCGATATCCTGCACCCTGGCGTGCCGTACAAGTTGCGCGTTGCTATCGAGCGCGAGGCTCGCGCCATGAGCGGCTACCGTTACGGCCGCGACCTGGCCAACGAGTTTATGGATACGCTCGAGGGCGCACCCAAGGGCGATATCCGCGGTGCCATGGCGCTGCTCATCGACAAGCAGGACGATCCGCGCCGCGTTGAGGTCTACTCGGCGCTGCAGGATCTGGTGCTGGCCGGAGGTCGCTAGATGGAGCTCACGGACCGCTCTGGTTACTTTGCGGGCCCCGGTATGCTCGGCGGCTCTTTTGGCGATGCCTCGCGCGCAAGCGACGAGGCCGCCGAGGGCGTCGTCGACTCCTGCCTGGGTCATGCGCCCGACCAGGTGGTCTTTTACGAGCTCACGCGTAAGTTTGTGGAGACCGAGGAAGACGTTCCCCAGGAGGCCTGCGACGTGCTGTACTACACGCTCGCCGTGGGCCACCACACCGGCGTGCTCGACTGCTTTGAGCCGCGCCTGTCGGTGCCGGTGGATGTCTTCTATTCGCTCGTCGACGCGCTGCCGGAGGGGGAGGCCAAGACCAAGTTCGAGGCCATCCGCTCCTTTGGCGAGTGCCAGCTCGACAAGGCGGCGGTGCCGTCGCTGCTCGAGGCCTGCGACTCGCTGCTCGACGAGCGCGGTTTTCGCGGTTCGGCCAAGGCCGGCATCTCGGTGTTCGATGAC
>USHS01000200.1 GCA_900554585.1 uncultured Collinsella sp. | reverse complement strand
CAAAAACCAGCGCCGCAACGCCGCCCGCCTGTCCTACATCCTTATTGCATTCACCGTCGTCGAGCTTTTGGTCGACGTGATGCTCCAGGGTATCGGGCTCTTCTTGCTTCGTCCCGCGATTCAGCTCGGTATCCTCATCGCGCTTTCGGCCACCGTCGACCCCACGCTTCGCCAGGAGCGCGAACTGCAGCGCCGCCTACAGGAGATGCTCGACCGCGACGCCGCCGCCGAGGGCATGCTCGGCCGCGATGAGACCGGCGAGGGCTACATCAAGCTCAACTACTTCAACCTGTTCTGGGTATTCCTCGTCTGCTGTGTGCTCGGCCTGATCGCCGAGGACATCTGGCACATGACGGTCGACGACCCAGGCGTCTACCAGGACCGCGCCGGCATGCTGTTTGGTCCCTTCAGCCCCATCTATGGCTTTGGCGCCGTACTCATGACCATGGTGCTCAACCGCTTCTATAAAAAGAACCCCATCATCATTTTCCTGGTAAGCGCTGTGCTCGGCGCGAGCTTTGAGGTGTTCGTGGGCTGGTTTATGCAGACCTCATTTGGCGTGGTCTCGTGGAGCTACTCGCACATGAAGCTGTTCGGCATGCCCGACCCACTCGCCGTCCTTACGGGCGGACGCACCTGCACGGGCTTTGCCTGCCTGTGGGGCCTGGGTGGCCTTATCTGGATCAAGCTGCTGCTGCCGAGGCTGCTCAAGCTCATCAACATGATTCCGTGGAAGAGTCGCTACTCGGCTACCGTCATCTTTACCGTCATTATGCTGGTCGACGGCGTCATGACGCTGCAGTCGCTCGACTACTGGTACCAGCGCGTCAACGGCACGGAGCCGGATATTCCCGTCGCGCAGTTCTACGGCAAATATTTTGATAACGACTACATGGAGAACCGCTTCCAGAGCATGACCATGAGCCCCAAGGATGCGACGCGCGTGTAGCGTCACGCAATGCCGAGATTTTCCAATGCACAGAAAAGCCCGCTGGCAGACTGATTGAACTGCCAACGGGCTTTTTGTTGGTGAGTGCTGCTGCCGGCCTTACGCCTCGCGCTCGACCTCGCTCACACACTCATTTTTGATGGTACCGACGAGCGCCTGCAGCGCATCGACCACATGCGGGCGAATGTCCCCGCCAATGAGTACGAGCATGATGTCGTCGCCCACGGTAAGCTCGCCACTCGCCAGCCACACGCGCACATAGCCGATACCCGGCATCGCGCGCGTTGCCTCGATAGCGGCCTGCACCTTTTCGGCATCGAAGCCAAACACCATGCCGCCCACCTTATGCCCAGGCGCCACACCATCTGTCTCGACCCCACGCACCTCGGCCTTGGGCGTCGCACGCACCACGCCGTTGTGTGTCAGGTACATCCCACAATCAGCCGCCGAAACATCGGCCTTGGCTTCGCGCAGCCAAGCATCAACCGAAGGCATCGATTTGCCACTTTCAAGCATCATTTCTCCTTTTTACCGTCGTCGAGTAGCTCATTTGGGACGGGGCTCTTTTAGCTACTCTCAACAATCTATTCCTCGACCGGCGTGAGCACCATGACTGCGCGCGTATTGCTAAATGACAGCGAACGGCAGGTCACAAGCGTAACGACCTTGGTTGCCGAAGCGGCACGATCGGTGGCATCGCTCGCCACGGCAGAGGCGCCGTCGAGCATCTCGGACAGGTAATTCTTCAGTCCGTCATCGCCCTCAAAGTTGGGTGTGCGCGCCTTGGCATACGTGTCCTCGACCACCTTGGTCGCCAGCGGGCGCAACTTATACGTCGCATCGCGCGTGATGTAGTACACGTATTCCATGCTGTCGAACGTCGCCTGATCGGTTGTATCCGAAATCACGTTGAACATCGAACCGTCGTTCATATGATGACCGTAGATCGTGGTCTGCTGATCCACCATGCCCGGCGCGGTGTCGTCGCTATCCAAAAAGATGGCGCCCGACGCATTGGACGTACCGTCGAACAGCGTGTTGAGGTACTTGGAGTTGTTGTTGGTCTGCACCACGGGGTAGTTGATGTTGGTGCCGGGCGCGTAAATCCAACCCACAACCTCGGGATTTGTCTGGGCAAGCGCATTGAAGTCGATAATTGGCACGCCACTGGCGTCCTTGTCGCTCACATATTGCTTTTCGATTTTTTGATACGACTCGCTCGCCTGCTTATAGCCAATCTGCGCGTTGATAAAGATGGCGGCCGCAGCAACAATCAGGCCAATGCCGATGATAATGAGCAGAATGGGAATGACGGAGCGGCGCTTTTTGCGCAGCGGCTCGGTATAGCTCGATGGCGCGGTATGCGCCGAAGAGCGAGGTGGCTTCTTGGCCGTACTGTATGACGAGGGGCGATATGCAGCAGGTGTATCCTGACGGCGATGCTTCGCCGGCGTCACGGGGCGCGGCGTGCGCGGCTGCTGAGGAGAGGATGTCCGACCCTGCTGCGGCGCGTGGGCTGCTCCCGACTTGACTGGATCGGGAATCCGAGAAGCCGAAAAACGCTTTCCCTGATAGTCGGACATGGCTCTCCTTATGCTGCAAATGGACTGGCAGAGCGCTTAGGCGTCAGCCATCTCCTGCTTCATCTTCTCGATAACCTTGCGGTACTCGGGGTCGCATGCGCCCAGAATCTGCGTGGCGTAAATGGCAGCGTTCTTGGCACCGTTGATGGCCACACAGGCAACGGGCACGCCCGAAGGCATCTGCACCATCGACAGCAGCGAGTCCATACCACCCAGATCGCTCGTCTTCATAGGCACGCCGATGACCGGCAGCGGCGTAAACGCAGCCACGACACCGCCCAGGTGAGCAGCCTTGCCGGCGGCGGCGATAATCACCTTGATGCCGCGGTCGGCAGCAGTCGAGGCCCACTCATGGACCTTCGCCGGCGTGCGGTGCGCGCTTGCAATCACGAGCTCATAGGGCACGCCCAGTGCCTCGAGCTCGGCGGTGCAACCTTCCATAACGCCCAGATCGGACTTGGAGCCCATGATGATCCCGACAACCGGCTTCTGATCTGCCATAAACAAAGACCTCCTGTTGAGAGCGGTGACGCGGCGTTTCCGCGACCCTTAACTACTGAGAGTAGTATAGCCGCTCCCGTCCCTGCGGTCTGCGTGGTGCTTTGCGGGCGGGCCAGGCTTTATCTTCACTCCGGTTGCTTCGCAAAGTCGTTCAGATAAAGCCTGGCC
>USHS01000199.1 GCA_900554585.1 uncultured Collinsella sp. | reverse complement strand
TCCGCGTCGTCGAGGCAGGCAGCGCCTTTGCCGAGGTTGGTCTGCTTTCCATTCCCTATGAGTACGACACCAGGGGTACCGAAACCACCAACGACGATATGGTGACGGTCTCCGCAGGCGACAGCGACGAGAAGCTCTACACCGCCAAGGACGTCGACGACCTTTTGGCAGACCCTAACAACCAGAACATCCTTGACGAGGTTCGCAACAACAAAATCAAGCCACTCGACGATGCCTTTGAAAGCGAATCGAACAAGGTGCTCGGCACATCCTCCACCAACTATCTCTACGGCGAGGACGCCGCGGGTACGCATGGCTGGGAGATGGTGCGCACCACCGATCTGCGTCCCAGTAAAGCGGGCGACGCCACCAAAGCCCAGACCATCGGGCATGTTATCTGCGGCTCCTATCTTGCCCTGACGGGGGCAGACCTCGCCATCGAAAACGCGGGCGGCATCCGCGGCGGCATCGCGGCGGGCGATGTGACCGCCGGCAACGTCGTCGCCATCTCGCCCTACGGCAACACCGTGGAGACCTGGGGCATGACCGGCGCAAACTTCCTCGCAGCGCTTGAGCACTCACTGCAGATCAGCGACGATTGCAACGACAGCTACGAGCTTCAGCAAGCCTATGTGGCAGCCGGCCACACCGAGCAGGAGGCGCAAGACAAGTACAAGTGGCGCGATGACTCTGGCAGCGTTCTCGCCTTTGGCGGCATTAACGTGACGATTGATTGGACGCAGCCCGAAGGCAAGCGCATTGTGAGCGCCACGCTCACCAAGGATGGCAGCACGCTCGATCCCGCCAAGACCTATACCGTCGCCACCAACAACTACATCATTACCAACACGACCGACTTTCCCACTTTCGCAAATGCCACCAAGCGCACCGAGTGGGGCACATGCGAGGCGGCGATCAGAGCGCTGATCAGGAAGAGCGACTGGGAGAACAAGATGGCCGGGCTCGCCGGCACCATCAGCTTCAGCTCCGCAGCCGTGGACCCCACGCCCAATCCGAATCCAACGCCTAAGCCCTCGCCCAAGCCCGGCACGACTACTACGACCACGAAAACCAGCGCCAAGAAGACAACCGGCAAGCTTGTCGCAACGGGAGACCGCACGCTGGTCGTGGTCGGCGCATGCCTCATCGGCGGCATCATCGTCATCATGCTCGGCATTATCTGGATGCGCCGCCGCTAAGCTACACCGCCGGGCCTTGCAGCCCCTCCGTGCAAACCTTATATCGAGCACAGAAGCCCGTCCGATGTGATCGGACGGGCTTTTTGGTGGGTATCATGGTTGAATGATCATTAGGAGGTTTTCCCTACATGGAATTGTTTGAGCCGATTCTTCATTTCTTTGAGCAACGGTGGGTCCACAACATCATCTGGGCCGTCATCTTGGCGATAGGCACCGCCGTCGCCGCCAAGGTCGCATCCAAGACTCTGCGTCACCTACTCAACCGCGACGATAACCCGCTTCCGGCATCGAGTATCTTCATCAATATCGCGCGCGCCGTCATCTGGGTGATCGGCGGCAGCTTTATCCTCGACAACTGCTTTGGCATTAACGCAAACGCGCTCGTCGCCGCTCTTGGCGTCGGCGGCATCGCCATCTCGCTCGGCTTTCAGGACACGCTATCAAACCTTATCGGCGGCATGCAGGTGACCTTTATGGGCATTATCAAGCCCGGCGACAATATCGAGGTCGGCGGCGTGTCGGGCGTGGTCCAGGACATCACTTGGCGCCACACGACCATCGAAGATGCCTGCGGGCAGACCGTCATCGTCCCCAACTCCAACATTTCCAAGAACACACTCGTGCATTTGATGCCCTTTGGGCGCGTGGCCGTCCCCGTCGCGGTCAAAGACCCCTCCAAATGGGCATCGCTCGATGTGCTAGCAGACGAGCTCGTCAGCGCCACCAAAACGGCCGTCTCACCCATCTCAGGCTTTGACAAGGAACCCTACGTGCTCTTTAGCGAGATCGGCGACTTTGGCATTAAGGGCAAAATCATCTTTATCGTCAGCGACGACAGCACCACCTTTACGGCGGCCGACGCCTGCATCCGCGCCATCGCCCCCATCATCGCCTAAACCACCACAAAGGGGACAGGCACCTTTGTGGTGGTTTTCATTCGTGATACCATGGTTCATATAGTTGTTTAAACGACTAAGGGAGCAAAACTATGGAAGAGGCCTATCGTCAAGCACGCAAGCGCGGCGAGCAAGGACGTCGACGCGCCATTAGTCAAAGCGAGCATCCGTATCTCACGGACCTCGATAGCTTGGTTGCCCAGCTCCCCTTAGGCCAGCGAGAGAATATCGGCCTGAGAGACATTCCACTCGAAATGGTCGTCGGTACGGTTACCAAGGGCCGTCAGTCGGCCTTTTCATGCAACTTTATGCCCTTGCTGCCGTTTAACACCGAGTTCGCTCGCAAGTGGTCCAACCTCTACGACATCCAGGTGACCGAGGGCTATCGCGATCCCGTCATCGTCACCGAGTTCATGCATCGGTTTTACGTCCAAGAGGGCAACAAGCGCGTCAGTGTCCTCAAATTCCTGGACGCCCCGACGGTTTCGGCCAAGGTCACCCGTCTCTACCCAGGCACATGGGATTCCGTCGAAAGCCGCCTGTACGGTGAGTTCTGCGCGTTTTGGCGCGTCTGCCCCCTATACGAGATCGAGTTCTCGCGCGAGGGAAGCTACGAGACGCTCTCCAAGATGCTCGGTCAGGACCTTATCGAAAAATGGCCGCAGAAAAAGGTCGACTACCTGCGCCACACCTTCCTGCTCTTTAAGCGCGCCTACCTTCGCGCGGGCGGCGACCACCTGGACATTACGCCCGCCGACGCTATGCTCGTCTACCTCAATGTGTACAACCAGGACCGCCTGCTGGATACGCCGACGGATATCGTCGTAAACCGCCTGTGTAAGATTTGGCGTGAGCTGGTCATTGCCGGCAAAAATAACGAGGACAAGGTCGATCTTGTCGAAGCACCGAGCGTCGATGAGGAAGAGTCACCCGCCAAGTCCACCTCCGGCGTGCTCAACTTCTTTATGGGCAAGACCGTCTATTCGGCGGCCAATCCCCTGCGCATCGCCTTTATCCATGAGTTCCCCTGTGCGACGTCGAGCTGGGACAGCCTGCACGACCAAGGGCGTCAGTATCTCGACTGTCTCTTATACACATCTCCGAGCCCACGAGACTCCTGAGCATCTCGTAT
>USHS01000198.1 GCA_900554585.1 uncultured Collinsella sp. | reverse complement strand
CAGCTTGCCCAGCTCGATCATCTCGGCGGTCTCGGTCGCGTCGTTGGAGTCGTAGAGGCAGCCCGGGCGGCAGGAGTCGCCAAGCGAAATCGTCACGTCGTACTCGTGGCAGATCTCGAGCACCTCGTCGTAGAACTCGTAGAAGGGATTCTCATTGCCGGTGACCTCCATCCAGCCAAACAGCAGCGAGCCGCCGCGGCTGACGATGTTCATGAGGCGGCCGGTCTCCTTAAAGGTCTTGATGACCGACTTGTTGATGCCGCAGTGGATGGTCATAAAGTCCACGCCGTCCTCGGCATGCGCGCGCACGACCTCGAGCAGATCGTCCTTGGTCAGCTTGACCAGCGGCTTTTCCATGTAGCCGATGGCATCGTACATGGGGACGGTGCCCACCATAAGCGGCGTTTCGTCGATGAGCTGCTGGCGGAACTGGCGCGTCTTGCCCGAGTTGGAGAGGTCCATGATGGCGTCGGCGCCAAAGTCCTCGGCGATCTTGACCTTCTTCCATTCCTCGGCGGCATCGGCCTTATCGCCCGAGATGCCGAGGTTTACGTTGACCTTGGTGGACAGGCCCTCTCCGACGCCAAAGGCGCGCATGCCTTTTTTGATATGCACGATGTTGGCGGGAATGGCGATGCGGCCGTCGGCCACGCGCTCGCGGATGTACTCGGGGTCGCGATGCTCGCGCTCGGCGACTTCCTTCATCTGCGGTGTGATTTGCCCGGCGCGGGCGAAGTCGATTTGCGTGACGAGCTTGGGCTCGGTCTGTGTGCTCATTGGCACGGCTCCCTTCGTTGGCATTACCCATATCAGGTTTGCGGGTCAGGGCGGGCGCGCCCAGTCTCAGCCTACCGTCTTGTCCTGCAAGCTCCCCGTTTATGTGGTGGGCTCAAGTATAGCCTGAATGGGTACGATTGACGCGATGAGCATGCCCGTGGGGAGGCGAACATGGAAGACAAGCATCTATATCGGGAGACGCAGTGGGATGTGTCGGCCGAGGAGGGCCGTGCCCATCATGGGCTGGTCGCAATTGGTTTTGCGATCCTTGTCGTGATGGCGATCGCCTGTTGTATCTGGACGTTTGGCGGGCGTGGGGGAGCTGCCTGGGCGTTTGAGGCGGACGATAGCCTGCCGATCATGACAGTGAAGGTCACGGGCGGCAATACCGTTGCCGCGCCGGGCGATTATTGGTACCCGCGCGATGAGTTTGTGCAGTTGCAGCTGAGTGGTGGGTCCATTCCATGTGAAGAAATCGAACGCGTGACGTTTGACGCGACGCTCAAAACGCTGACGGTGAAGCTCAAAGATCAAGGGGATGTGCCCACGACCATGGATATCGCCTTGACGGAATGGCGTCTGGAGCCTCCGACGGGTGTTGCGGTGTCCGAGGTCGAGCACGTCAAGATTGCCTATCAGGACGGTTCGACAAACGGGATTGCAAAGGCCGACGGTCTAGCAGAATAGGTGTCGAGCCTAGCCAGCCAATTCATAAAAGTTGCGGTGGAATAGTTCCTGATTGTGCGATAAAAGGCTCAAATAGGAACTATTCCACCGCAAGTTATATAGAGAAGGCTGAGCGGGTCAGCTTTGGGTGGCGGGTCTAGAGCATCTGTTCGTTGATGAACACGAGGGTGCCTGGGTATGAGATCTCGGGGGCGTGGCGATAGCCGATGTTGAACTCGGTAAGACCGGCGGCGTCCTCGAGCTTGTTTTCTGCCATCCAGCGCACCATGGAGCCGCGCGCCTTTTTGCTGGCGGTCGAGCGCTGGATGGGCTTGCCGTTGCGGACACCTTCGCCAAAGAGACAAGTGACGGTTGTGGCGTCGCCTGCGAGATGGGGTAGAACGGCCTTGGCGTACTCCGCGCTGGCAAGGTTGACGACCGTGGTGTTGGAGCCGGTCGGCGCAATGGCGCATGCAAGTTTGTCGCCCCAAAACGCATAGAGGTCACGGGCGTTGTTGACGGCGAGCTTGGCTCCCATTTCGAGCCGATAGGGCTCAACGCCATGGAAAGGCCGCACACATCCGTACAATCCGGAGAGGATCCAGAGATGGTTTTGCAGCCAGTCGAGCTGTGCAGCATCCATGACCTCGGGCGCCATGCTTTGGTATTGGATGCCGTGGTAGGACATGACGGCGGGGGAGATTCGGCGCGCGATATCGGGATCGGCGAGGTCGGCATCGCTCAGGGCGGGCATAAATTCGTGAAGCGTATCCAGGCACGTTGTAAGCAGCCTGTCGCTCACGTTCCAAAGGGCCTGAAGACCTGCTGCGCCATCCTCGCGTTCGATGCCTAGCAGTGCCTGATGGAGCCGGGCCGTCTGATGTGCAAAAGGCGGTATGCCCAAAACGTCAAAGGCATCTTGAGCTGTCCGCATCTGTTTGGCGGGCGAAATGACGACCTGTAGCACGGAATCCTCCTCCCGCTAAAAAAGTTGCGGTGAAATACGGACCGCTTTCCCCGTTGGAAGGCCTGATGAATCCGTATTTCACCGCAAGTTACAAGGGTTTGGTTAGGCGCGCTCGAGGAAGGCCTTGTAGCCGCGGTAGGCCTCGTAGATATCGGCCTTGTTAGCGACCTCCCACAGGGCGTGCATGGACAGGACGGCAACGCCGGAGTCGATGACGTTCATGCCGTACTTGGCCATGATGTAGGCGATGGTGCCGCCGCCGCCCGCGTTGACGCGACCGAGCTCACAGGTCTGGAAGTCCACGCCCGCCTCGTCCATGATGTCGCGGATGAGGGCCACATACTCGGCGTCGGCGTCGTTGGAGCCGCCCTTGCCGCGGCTGCCCGTGTACTTGTTGAAGCACAGGCCGCGACCCATGAAGGCGGCGTTCTTGGTCTCGAACTTGCCGGCGTAGCCCGGGTCGAAGCCGGCGGACACGTCGGAGGAGAGCATACGGCTGTGGGCGAGTGCACGGCGCAGGGCCAGCGGGCTATCCTCGCCGGCGAGCGTCATGATCTCGGCGACGGTGTTCTCGAAGAAGCGGCTCGTCATGCCGGTGGCACCCACGGAGCCGATCTCCTCCTTGTCGACGATGAGTGTGATGCTCGTGCGCTCCACGTTGGCGACGTTGATCTGGGCGAGCATGGACGGATAGGCGCAGACGCGGTCGTCGTGGCCATAGCCCAGAATCATGGAGCGGTCGAGGCCCATGTCACGGGCCGGGCCGGCGGGCACGACCTCGATCTCGGCGGAGAGGAAGTCCTCCTCCTCGACGTCGTACTGCTCCT
>USHS01000197.1 GCA_900554585.1 uncultured Collinsella sp. | reverse complement strand
CGACGGCGGTGTGGCCGTCGACTTCCTTAATATATAGGTGCACGTTCTCCTCATGCGACGAGGGAACGTTCTTGCCGACAAAGTCCGGCGAGATGGGGAGCTCGCGGTGACCGCGGTCAACGAGAACTGCCAGCTCAATACGGCTCGGACGGCCCAGGTCCATGACGGCGTCGAGAGCGGCGCGGATGGTACGACCCGTGTACAGGATGTCGTCCACCAGCACGACGCGCTTGCCGTCGACACTGAAGGGAATGTTGGTGGCGTGGATCGCGGGAGCGAAATTGGTAGCGTAGTCATCGCGGTAGAAGCTGATGTCGAGGCTGCCGAGCGGAACGTCGACGCCCTCGATCTCCTTGATCTCCTCGGCGAGTTTCTTTGCCAGAAGGTCGCCGCGCGTGACGATGCCGACCAGAGCGAGGTCTTCACAGCCCTCGTTGCGCTCGAGAATCTCGTGCGCGATGCGGGTCATCGCTCGATTGACGGCGGTCTCGTCCATGATGACCGCCTTGGGGGAAGTCGTGCCCATCGATCTCCTTCCTCACATGTCTTGACTGCTGACACAGTCAAAAAAATAGATGCCCGACCGCTCAAAGCGGACCAGACACCCACAGGAAGGGCTGCTCTTTGGCAGCTATGTAATTCCATGTGGGTATCTCGTACCCCTTTAATGGTCAAGGGATAGTGTAGCCAACCTCGAGATTAATTGCGAGCATAAATACAGAGCATTCCGTAAACGGAGCCCAATGCTCAATAAACCTATATATATTTGTGGGACGAGCTTGAAAACGCACACACGAGCTGGCATAATCCCCTCTGCTGCACGCAAATCGGATCTACGTCCAGGGCCGTGGCGTGGGCACTATCGCCAAAAGAGAAATATCTCTGTGTAGATTACGCACAGGGAGCTGCTTCTGTGCTATAGTTCAGGCTTGTTTGTTAACGCGACATGTTCGTTTGTCGCCCAAGGAGGGTCAGTTATGTCCAAAGTTTGCGAAGTTTGCGGTAAGCACCCCGTTGCCGGTCGCTCCATCAGCCACTCTCACCGCGTCACCAACCGTAAGTTCCGCCCCAACAACCAGCGCGTCTACGTCGTCGTCGATGGTCACCGTCGCAAGATGAACGTTTGCTCCACCTGCCTCAAGTCCGGCAAGGTTGCGCGCTCCTAAATAAGGTCTTACCAACAAGTACCTCGGACTCTCCGGGTCAAAGACCTCGCGTTCACATAGAACTTACCAAAGGCGCCCTTCCCCACGGAGGGCGCCTTTTTGCGCTCATTGGGGACAGACTTAGATGGGTGTTTTCACGCATTGGGGACAGACATGACGCACGCATGCGGCGTCCCGATCGGCTCCGGCCCCTATCTCACGCTGCATCCTTCCAGCCTGCAGTAGCCTTGGTCACGCTTGTGGCGCCAATACCGGTGATACGGGCAATTTGCTTGACCGTGAGATGTGCCCGCCTGAGCCTCAGCAGGCAGGCATCGCGTTCGGGGCGTGGCAGGGCCTTGAGCAGCGCAGGATCTATGCTCGGCAGGACTTCGCGCGCAACGGAAAGAGCCTCCTCATCGGGGATCCGCCGGCGCGGAAGAACCTCCACTGACCAGATGCGCCCGCCAACTTTCTTGAGATGCTCGCAATAGCGACGGGAGCCTCCGACAACATCGAGCATAGGGGCCGCATCACAGATGTCAAAGGGATCATAGCCCAGCTGATATGCCTTATAGCTTGACCAGCGGTACGCCTCGAGCGAGTCAAGCGCACCCTTCACGGGATTGAGATGAATATAGTCGAGCAGCTGCACCGCCTGCGTGTCCGACTCAACCGCGACCCGCGAATAGCGATTGTCAAACAGATGTCCCGTTCTCCCCGTTTTCCCATTGAAATACTTAGCATATGCCGTCAGCGCGCACTGCATTGCCTTTGAAAGGTTGTCAAATGGGTCATCAACCATCAAATGGAAGTGATTGTCCATAAGGCACCAAGCCAACACCGCCACCTCATGGCGCGCAAACCTGTCCGAAATATCCGACAAGAAACGATAGCGGTCGGAGTCATCTTCAAAAATAATCTGTTTAGAGTTGCCGCGGTCAAAGACGTGGTAATAGCCGGTGATCGAAACGGCGCGGGCGCATCGGGGCATAATCTCTCCTTTCAAAGCTGTACAGGCAACACCTAAAAGGAGAGAAGCAACGCGAAATGCTGAGCCTGTAACCTATTTATATCCAATGAGCGGCAATAAGAGGCCAAGAACGGCAAAATGACAAATCAATGTCTGTCCCAAATGAATGAAAGCACTCATGTAAGTCTGTCCCCAATGAGCGGGGCGATGGCAAGCGGATAGTTTTGGTTAAAACGCTTCAGTTTATTGAAGCGTTTTAGTGTGCCTTTTACAGGAATCTGACCGTTCGCCGATTAATTTCTTGCTATTATGCAAGACGTAGGGTAAATCTCCGATCGCAAGGAGACACAAATGGTGAAAAAGTCACCGGAAAACACTACTCCCGCAATTGTGGACAACGTAGAGGCGCTTGAGGCTAAGCTCGCTCAGATGCGAGAGGCCCAGGCGCTTTTTGCTACGTACACGCAGGAGCAGGTCGACAAGATCTTCTATGAGGCCGCCATGGCTGCCAACAAGGCTCGTATCCCGTTGGCGAAGATGGCCATCGAGGAGACCGGCCGCGGCGTTCTTGAGGACAAGGTCATCAAGAACCACTACGCCGCAGAGTACATCTACAACGCTTACAAGAACACCAAGACCTGTGGTGTCCTGGAGCGCGACGAGGCTTACGGCATCACCAAGATCGCCGAGCCCATCGGCATCGTGGGCGCCGTCATCCCGACGACCAACCCCACTTCTACCGCGATCTTCAAGACGCTGATCAGCCTGAAGACCCGCAACGCCATCATTCTCTCCCCCCATCCCCACGCCGTGAACTGCTCCATCGCCGCCGCGAAGATCATGCGGGACGCCGCCATCGAGGCGGGCCTGCCCGAGCATGTCATCAGCTGGATCTCCGTTCCCTCTCTGGAGATCTCCGACACCCTGATGAAGAGCGTGGATCTCATTATGGCCACCGGCGGCTCCGGTATGGTGAAGGCGGCCTACTCCTCCGGCACCCCCGCCATCGGCGTCGGCCCCGGCAACTGCAACGTGGTTATCGACGAGAGCGCCGACCTGCGGATGGCTGTGGAGTCCATCATCCACTCCAAGACCTTCGATAACGGCATGATCTGCGCTTCCGAGCAGCATATCAC
>USHS01000196.1 GCA_900554585.1 uncultured Collinsella sp. | reverse complement strand
CAATGTCTAAGCCTCTTGGCAAGCCCGATCGTATTGTCGTCGCCCTTGGCGGCAAGGGCACGATCGATCAGCTTGCCGGCAGCCTCGACGGACAGGGCCTTGGAAACACCAACGGAAACCATGGGCTTACCGGCGAAACGCTCCGCCTGGACATCCTTATCGGCTGCGACGACGACGGCCTTGGCACCAGCGATCTCACTCTTGGTGAGCTCGTTCTCGACACCGACCTGGCCATGGGTCTCGACCTTAATGGTCAGACCGCGCTCGGCAGCTGCCTTCTCCAGCGCCTCCTTCGCCATGAAGGTGTGCGCAATGCCGGTCGGGCAACCGGTCGCGGCGATGATGTCAAACTTAGCCATGTGTCCCTCCTTCTTGAGTACAGCGCCCGCGGGCGCTCCCCTACACGCGCTTCGATACGCGTTTTTCCACACCTGAAAGATACCAACCCACCGCTTATATGAGAAGCAATACAGCTCATTTCTCCGGTGAAAGGTTCTTTCATTACCGTAAACGGTCGATGAAAGTTTACCATCAACTATTGAAACGGCAAGGTGTATCTTGTAATTGAAAATGCCCGTATACTACGACATTACAAAACAAGTCCGATTTTCATGCCAGCCAGGAGCCATCCCATGTCCGATAGCAGCAAGAGCGCACTCTCCCTTATTAGTATGCACAGGGGGTACAGCGAGTCCGAGCAACGCATTGTCGACTATATCCTAGAGCACCAGTCCGAGGCCCCGCGTCTGACAGCCGCCCAGCTTTCGCGCGCAGCCGCAACCTCCGAGGCCACCGTATCGCGCTTCTGCCGCAAACTAGGTTTTGGCAGCTTTCGCAGTTTTCAGTTTTCGCTGGCGCGCGATCTGGAAAGCCAGCGCAATGAAGGCCTCACCGACGAGGTCTCGCTCGACAATATGGAGCAGAGCCTCAAGAATATTCTCGCTGCCAAGGTCAGCGAACTCAATGCGACTATCGATGGCATTGATCACGACACGCTGACAGCCGTCGTGCACGCGTTTAAGAACGCAGGGGCTATCGAGTTTGCAGCCGTAGGCAACACCAACGCCGTCGCACTCGACGCGACGTTTAAGTTTTCGCAGCTGGGCCTTCGCTGTATGGCAAGCACCATCAGCGAGACCTCGATTGGTTTTGCGCTTACGCTGCGCCCCGGAGATGTCATCGTGCTGATCTCGAACTCCGGCAAGTCGCGTCGACTGAATCGCATGGCAAAAGCGGCTCGCGGCTGTGGCGCCACCGTTGTCGTCATCAGCAGCGACAGCAAGTCGCCGCTTGCTCGCCTGGCCGACTACACCTTTAATACCGTGAACCACGAGGCACTGCTCACCACTGGTGACTTTGCGTTCTCCAAGATGAGCGCCACGATGATCATCGAGGTTATCTACAACTTCCTGCTGCCCGAAATCGAGGACGCCCGAGAGCACATCAGCTTCTACGAGGAGCTCATCCAGCCGGATAAGGTCGTGGAGTAGACTTTATAGGGAGTCGTTAGTTGCTTGTCGCATGAAACTATGCCGATTTTCTACGATGAAATCGCAATGTGTGACCACATCGTGTTTTAAAAGAAAACCGCAGGGGTTCTACCTGCGGTTTTCTTTTTACAATTTTAGCTGTGCTCGAGCTACGCCGATTCATCGTAGTAAACCGGCATAGTTTTTGACGGTCAAGCCAGACAAGCAAGTGGCGGTGCAACAATTGCTGATATTTTGTCCCCGCCAACACTGTCAGCTCGTTCTAACCTCGAGCCTCTTCCAACATCTGCTTGGCATGTGCCAGGCTTGCCTCAGATTGATCGCCACTCAGCATACGGGCGATCTCTGCGATGCGAGCGTCCCCGGCCACCTCATCCAGATGCGTCTGGGGAACGTCGCCGGGCTCTTTGCTCACCACGTAGTGTTTGTCGGCCATGACAGCGACCTGCGCCAGGTGGGTTACGACAATCACCTGATGCGTAGCGGCGAGATCTGCCAGCACGCTCGCGAGGGCACGTGCTGTAGAGCCGCCGACACCGGCATCGACCTCGTCGAACACCAGCGTATCCACGCCGTCCGCGTTACCGAGAACGACCTTGCTCGCCAGCATGACGCGGCTCAGCTCGCCGCCCGACGCAATGCGGCGCAGGGGGCGCGGCGTCAATCCGGCACCACTGCGATACAAAAGCTCATAGCTCGAAGGCCCCGCCAGCGTCCATTCGGCACGCGGAAGATCGCGCGACTCCCAAACGAGCTCGGCGTCGCCCATCTCCAGGCGCGCCATCTGACGGCCAACCTCGTGGCAAAAGCGAGGGGCTGCGGTATTCCGCACGCGTTTAAGCGCCTTGGCAGCAGCAAAAAGCTCGCGTTCGGCACACCCGAGCGCCTCGCGAGCCTTCTTGATCTGCTCATCACCATCATCGACCAGCGACAACAGCTCTTGTGAGCGGTCGCGCATGGCAAAGACATCGTCCATGGTGGGTCCCCACTGACGCAGTAGGGCCTTAAGATCGGAATAGCGCTCGCGCATACGAGCCAGCTCGCGCGGATCGAAGGCGACCCCATCGCGATAGGTACGCAGCTCGCTGGCACAATCCTCAAGCGAAATGCAGGCATCCGAAAGCGCATCGGCAATGTCGCCCAGCTTGCGATCGACGGCAGCCATGCGGGAAAGCTCCGCCACGGCACTGTTCACGGCATCGAGTGCTCCCCCTTCGGCAGCAAGCATCGCATGGGCATCGTTGGCCGTGGCCACCAACACCTCAGCATGCTCGGAGCGCGGCAGCAGCTCCTCGAGCTCCTCATACTCACCCGGCTTGGGGTCGACCTCGGCGATGCGCTCCAGGGCGAAGCGCGCCTCCTCAACGCGACTCCCCTGCGCACGCGAGGCCTCTTCGACGCGACGAACCTCCTTGGCAGCCGCACGCGATGCCTTAAAGCAAGCACGGTAGTGCTCGAGCGCCTCGAGTGCCGGGCGCCCTGCCCAGGCATCGACCATGGCAACATGATGCGCCGGGTCGAGCAGGCGCTGGTGCTCGTGCTGACCGCAAAGATCCATCATCACGCCGACGCGCTCCGAAAGTTCGCGCACGCTGGCGATGCGGCCGTCAATTTTTACGCGGCTGCGGCCCTCGGCAGAAAGGCTGCGCTGCACGGTGACGCCCTCCGTGTCATGCGGGCCATCAAACAGGCGCGCCTCGACGCTGGCAAGTGCCTCGCCCTCGCGCACCGTCGACGAATCCGCGCGCTCGCCCAAAATGAGCTTAA
>USHS01000195.1 GCA_900554585.1 uncultured Collinsella sp. | reverse complement strand
ATCCGTTTTCCTCCGTCCCCAAGGGATCATGAAGTTGAATGCCAGATTGCCCGAATGCATCCCGCGTAACTACAAATCGGTTCCCGCACCCAGCAGCTTGCGCATGACCTGTTCGGGGTTGACCGAGCCGTCGCGCGGGGCCAGGGCGGTGATCTTCTTCTGCATCTTGTACTCGTGCAGCTCGTCCTCGAGCTGGCGTACGCGGGCGCGGAGCTTCTCGTTCTCGCGCTCGCGCTCCTCGGCACGCTCCTTCATATCGAGGATGCGCACCACGCCGGCAAGGTTGATGCCCTCGTCGGTCAGCTGGTTGATGAGCTCCAGGCGCTCGATATCGGCACGCGAATACAGGCGCGTGTTGCCGCCCGAGCGCTGGGGGTTCACCAGGCCCTTGGACTCGTAGACGCGCAGAGTCTGCGGATGCATGCCGGTCAGCTCGGCCGCCACGCTGATCATGTACAGCGGTTTGTTCCTATTGTCCTCGGCCATGCTACCTGACCCCTTTCCGTCTCGTTATCGTCCATCATAAGCCCGCGGGCGCGGGCGTGCGCCACGACCGCCCTAGTATGTCGCCTTGTAACGGTTGACCTTCTCGCGGTAGTCGCGCGTGTCGGCCTCGCGCAGCTTGGTCATGGCATCGCGCTCGTCATCGGATAGGTTCGTGGGAACCTGCACCTTGATCTCGACGAGCAGCGCGCCTGTGCGGCCACGGTGCTTAACGTCGGGCGCGCCCATCTCCTTAAAGCGGAATTTCTTGCCCGTCTGGGTACCCGCGGGCACTTTCAAACGGACCGTCGCACCGCCGGGCGTGGGCACGTCCACCGTGCAGCCGAGCGCCGCCTCGTAGACCGAGACCGGTACCTCCATGGTCACGTCGGCACCTTTGCGCTTAAACAGCGGATGCTCCTCCACGTGCGTGGTCACGACCAGGTCGCCGCGCTCGCCTCCGGCAACGCCATACTCGCCGCGACGCTTGTAGCGCAGCTTGCCGCCGTCGACCGCGCCCGCGGGCACCGAGACCGTAATGGTCTGCTGCTCGCCCGTCGAGGGAATGCGGTAGGTGACCTTGTGCGTCACGCCGCGAAACGCGTCCTCGGCCGAAACATCGACGGTCAGCGACAGGTCGCCGCCCTTGCGAGCGCGGTTGCGGCCAGCGCCGGCACCGGCAGCGCCCGCAGCCCCGGCAAAGCCCGAGCCCCAATCGCTGCCCCAAGCGCCGTTGCCGCTAAAGATGCTGTCGAAGATATCGCCCCAGCCACTGGCGCCCGCGCCGGCACCGTAGCCGCCGCCATACGCGCCGCCCGCGCCCGGCATGCCGCCAAACATGAGCATCTGGTCGTACTCTTTGCGCTTCTTCTCGTCCGAAAGCGTCTCGTAGGCCTCGCTGATCTCCTTGAACTTGGCCTCGTCGCCGCCGGCATCGGGGTGATATTTTTGCGCGAGCTTGCGAAACGCGCTCTTGATCTCTTTGTCGGAGGCGCTCTTGGATACGCCCAGGATGTCATAGAAGGTTTTGCCTGCAGCCATCGTAGCTCCTCTCCTGTTATATCCGCCGCCCCTGCGGACGGCGGCTCATACTGTCATATGGCACTAGGCCAGAAAGGGCCCCGGGTGTTGCCCCGGGGCCCTTCTCAATTACTCCTCGGTGCTCTCGGCTGTATCGGCCGTAGCATCCTCGGGCGCTGCTTCGGGCTCCGGTGCGGGGCGCTTCTCGCCACCGTAGGTCACCGTCACCATCGCGGAGCGCAGGATACGATCCGCCATGCGGTAGCCCTTCTGGTACACATCGTTGACGGTCTCATCGTACTGCGATGCGTCCTCGACGCGGCCCACAGCCTGGTGCTCGAGCGGATCGAACGCCTCGCCCTTGGGGTCGATGGGCTCAACGCCCTCGTGCGCAAACACGTCGAGCAGCTTGGCATGCACCGCATCGACGCCATCGACGAACTGCTTAAAGTCGTCGGAAAGCTCTTGGCTGCGGGCATGGTCGATCGCGCGCTCGATATCGTCGATCACCGGCAACAGCGCGGTGACAAGCTTCTCGGTCGCGCGCTCGCGCTCGGCAATGCGCTCGTTGGCGGTGCGGCGACGGAAGTTCTCCCAGTCGGCCTGCAGACGGGCGGTGCGCTCGGTAGCGTCCTTCGCCTTGTCCTCGGCGGCCTTCTGAGCCTCTGCCGCAGCATCGAGCTCATTGCGCACGTCGGCAAGCTCCTTTTGGGCCTGCTCGAACTTGAGCTTAAAGTCGTTGTCGGCGGCTTCCTCACCGGCGCGGATAGCGGCTTCCACCATCTCGTCCTCGGTCATCGTCGCCTCCTTGTTGGAATCCTCTACCTGGTTCTCGGCAGCCTCGGCGGCCTCGGCCTCGTTGGCCTCGGTATCGTCGACGGCCTCTACGGGAATCTTCACGTCCTTCTCCTCAGAGTCAACGGGGGCGGCGCCAGCGGCAGCCGCCTCCGTGCGAGCTTTACGGGTGGACATGATTACTTGTCCTCGTCGTCCACAACCTCGTAGTCGGCGTCGACAACGTCATCGTCGGCAGCCTGGGCGCCGGCGGCACCGTCGGTCTGCTGCTGAGCGTCGGCGTAGACAACCTGGGCCAGCTCGTAGGCCACAGACTGCAGGGACTCGCCGGCGGCCTTGATGGCCTCGACGTCAGAGCCCTCGAGCGCCTTCTTGGCATCGGCGATAGCGGCCTCGGCCTTGGACTTCACGTCAGCGGAAACCTTGTCGCCCAGCTCATTGAGGGTCTGCTCGGTGGAGTAGCACAGGCTGTCGGTCTGGTTGCGGACCTCGACCTCTTCCTTCTGCTTCTTGTCCTCCTCGGCATGAGCCTCGGCGTCCTTGACCATACGATCGACTTCGTCGTCGGACAGAGCGGTGGAACCGGAAATGGTGATCTGCTGCTCCTTGCCGGTGCCCTTGTCCTTAGCGGAGACCTTGACGATGCCGTTGGCGTCGATGTCGAAGGTGACCTCGATCTGCGGCACGCCGCGGCGAGCAGCCGGGATACCGGTCAGCTGGAACTTACCGAGCGACTTGTTGTCGCGGGCAAGCTCGCGCTCGCCCTGGAGCACGTTGATCTCGACGCTGGTCTGGTTGTCGGCAGCGGTGGAGTAGACCTCGGTCTTGGAGGTCGGGATCGTGGTGTTGCGATCGATCATCTTGGTCATGATGCCGCCCATGGTCTCGACGCCCAGCGACAGCGGGGTAACGTCGAGCAGCAGGATGCCCTCGACGTCGCCGGTGAGCACGCCGCCCTGGACGGCAGCGCCGTCGGCAACGACCTCG
>USHS01000194.1 GCA_900554585.1 uncultured Collinsella sp. | reverse complement strand
CATGGTGAGCCCTCCGCTGGGCGAGACCATGGCGCTCGTCGGCCGCGACGACTGCCTGGCGCGCATCGACCGCGCCCGCACGATGGCGCTGTAACAGTCGCGTAAAAGCATGTATCCGAGCCCCGCTCACCACGAGTGGGGCTCTTGTTTCTAAAGACGTATGGGATGGGAGGTACAGAGACCATGACCGAGCAACTGTCGCTGTTTGGTTCGCCTGAGCCTAAGCAGGCTCCCGTAAAGCCTGTCCGCACGGCCGAGCAGGCCAAGCCCGCGCCTGCGCCCGAGCCCACGGCCGCCTACGCGAGCGTGGTCCTCGACATTCCCACCCGTGCGCTGTCCGAGCCGTTTGCCTACGGCATTCCGCAGTCACTCGCTAACGATGCCCGGATCGGCTCCACCGTCCTAGTCCATTTTGGCAACCGTGCGGCCGCGGGCTACATCGTCGACATCGCGATCGAGCTGGCCGACCTGCAAGGTAACAACGCCCTCGATCCCTCGCGCGTCAAGCCCATCGAGGCCATCCTCAGCAAACCGCTCTTTAGTGCCGAGGCCGCCCGCATTGCGCGTTGGATGAGCCGCGAGTATGTCGCGACGCTTTCCGAATGCCTGCGTCTGTTTTTGCCTCCGGGCGGCAGCCCGCGTGTCGTGAAGGGCGATGACGGGGCGTGGACGGTTGAGCGCCCAGCCGTCAAGCCTATCCAAAACCGTTGGGTCATGCTTACGCCCGAGGGCTTTGACTATACGCCGCCCAAGACCGCAGTTCGTCAGCGTCAGCTCATCGGGGCGCTCCAGTGCGGTCCGGTCACGACGCGCGACCTTAACCTGCTCTACAACAGTATGTCGGCGACCATCAAGGCGCTCGAAAAACGCGGCGTCGTGGTGGTGGAGGAGCGCCGTGCCTGGCGCGGCTGCAGCGACCAGACCACGCTGTCCTCGGCAAGCGGCAAGGCGCCGGTCGCGCTCACGAACGGCCAGCAGCAGGCGCTCACGCGGATTGAGCGCGCCCGTCTTGACGCTCATGGCGACGTGGTCCTTGTCGACGGCGTCACCGGATCTGGTAAAACCGAGGTCTACCTCTCCGCCATCGAGCGCGTGCTCGCGGTCGGGCGCTCAGCGTGCGTGCTTGTGCCCGAGATCTCGCTGACGGCCCAAACCGTCGGCCGCTTCCGTTCGCGCTTTGGCGAGACGGTCGCGGTCTTCCACTCGCGCCTTTCGGCCGGTGAGCGCCTGGACCAGTGGGATATGGTCGCAAGTGGCGCCGCCCGTGTTGTCGTCGGCGCGCGTTCGGCGCTCTTTTGCCCGCTCAGCGACCTGGGCCTTATCATTATCGACGAGGAGCACGAGACCAGCTATAAGCAGGGTTCCAGTCCGCGCTACCATGCACGCGAGGTGGCGGCCGAGATGGCGCGCCGCTTTCGCTGCCCGCTCGTGCTGGGCTCGGCCACGCCTTCTGCCGAGGCCCTCGACCGCTGCCGCCGTGGCACGTACAACGGTGCCACCTGGACGCGCGTCGAGATGCCCGAGCGCCCGGGACACGCCGTGCTGCCCGAGGTCCGCATTGCCGACCTGCGCCGCGAGTTTTCGCACGGCAGCCGCTCCATGTTCTCAAAACCGCTGCTGGAAGGCTTGGAACGCGTGGTCGAACGCCGCGAAAAGGCCGTGTTGCTGCACAACCGCCGCGGCTTTGCGCCGTTTTTGATGTGCCGCGAGTGCGGTTGCGTCCCCACCTGCAACCACTGCTCTACGGCGCTTACGTACCACGAGCGCACCCATACGCTGCAGTGCCACACCTGTGGTTCGTCCTGGCGCGTGCAGCCGTATCCCGCGCCCACGAGTCGTTGCCCCAAGTGCGGCAGCCGTTACCTTGCAAAAATGGGTCTGGGAACGCAGCAGATCGAGGACGCGCTGCACCAGATGCTGCCCGAGGATGTCGCCATCATTCGCATGGATGCCGATTCCACGCGCGGCAAGGACGCGCACAAAAAGCTGCTCGAGCAGTTCGATGCCGCCGATTGCGCGGTGCTGCTGGGTACCCAGATGATCGCAAAGGGCCTCGACTTTCCCGAGGTCACGCTCGTGGGCGTGGTCAATGCTGACTTTGCGTTAAAACTGCCCGATTTTAGAGCAGGGGAGCGCGCCTACGATTTGCTGGAGCAGGTCGCGGGCCGTGCCGGACGCGGCGATCGCCCTGGCGAGGTCATCATCCAGACCTATCTGCCCGAGGATCCGGTCATCCGCGCCGTCGCCGAGCACGACCGTTCGATCTTTACCGACCACGACCTGGACCAGCGTCGCGACGCGCTGTATCCGCCGTTCGTGCGCCTGGTCAACATTTTGGTGTGGTCGGCAAGCCGCGACGATGCGCAGGATTATATCGGGCGCATCGCAAAGCTGCTCAAGCGCCGCTGGCATGCCGCCGCGCCCGACTTTTTGCGGGCGGGGAGCGCCATGCCGCAGGTGCTGGGCCCGGCTTCGTGTGTAATCGAGAGAGCTAAGGACCGTTACCGCTTCCACCTGCTTGTGAAGTCGCCCGTGGGGTACCATGTCTCTGATGATATTGACGCCTGTCTCAAAGAGGTGGGCTCCGTGCGCGGCGTGAGCGTGAGCGTTGACGTCGACGCCTATGATTTGATGTAACAACCCGAAAGGATGGCCATGGAAGCCAACGGAATCGTACTGTCGCCCGACCCTCGTCTGCGCCAGGAGTGCGCCGTCATCGAGGAGATCACCCCGGCGATCGAGGCGCTTGCCGAGAAGATGAAGAAGATGATGTTCGAGAACGGCGGCTGCGGCCTGGCTGCCCCGCAGATCGGTGAGCTCATCCAACTCGTCACCATCGACTGCGATTACAGCGACAAGAACGACTACGACCCCTACGTGCTCATCAATCCCGTCATTGTTGAGCAGAGCGACCATCTGGTGCCGTTTAGCGAGGGCTGCCTGTCCATTCCCGGCATTAGCTGCGAGATCGAGCGTCCCGATCGCGTTGTCGTCGAGGCATACGACCTGGATGCCAACCTGATTCGCTACGAGGCCTCGGGCGATCTGTTCTGCGTGTGCCTGCAGCACGAGATCGATCACCTGCACGGCAACACCATGTTCGAGCGCCTGAAGCCCATGCAGAGGCTCAAGGCCGTCAAGGAGTACCAGGACGCCCTGGCCCGCGGCGCTCGACCGGGCGAAACGGAGTAGGTCCCACCGTCCCCTTCCGCCGCAGGGCCTAGGTTTTGCTCCATGCTCAAACAGTCCTGCTCGCACGAAGAGCACATTAAGTGCTCTTCGGCTC
>USHS01000193.1 GCA_900554585.1 uncultured Collinsella sp. | reverse complement strand
AAGAGACAGAACCGGTGCCGCGTGGCGCGACTTCAGGGCCTCGGCGCGCAGACCCGCGAACAGGCCGCCTTTCTCGCCCGTCATGCCGCCACCTCCCCGCGCGCTCGTCGCCCTTCCCGGCAGAAGCTCATGAAGAGTTCCTCGAGGTCCTGCCCGGGCCTTAGCGCATCCTCGTAGGCGAGGCGCCCCCCGCAGATGATGCCGATGGTGTCCGCCATCTGCTGCACCTCGGAGAGGATGTGGCTCGAGACGATCACCGTCGTGCCCGCAGCCGCGAAGCCGCGAATCTGGTCGCGCAGCACCTCGATGCCGATGGGGTCGAGGCCGTTGGTGGGCTCGTCGAGCACGAGCAGGCGTGGCCGGGCGATCAGCGCCAGCGCGAGCCCCAGGCGCTGTCGCATGCCCATCGAGAAGCGCCCGGCGCGCTTCTTCCCGGTGTCCGCGAGGTCCACGGCGGCGAGCACCTCATCTATGCGGCTCTCGGGAAGGCCCAGCAGCGTGGTGCGCACGCGCAGGTTCTCGCGCGCGGTGAGGTTGGGGTAGAGCGGCGCCTCCTCGATGAGGCTGCCGATTGCGTAGAGGTCCTCGCGGCGCCAGGCGTGCCCGGCAAAGAGGATCTCCCCGGCCGTCGGCCGCAGCATCCCGCAGATCATCTTGAGCGTTGTCGACTTGCCGGCGCCGTTGGGGCCGAGCAGTCCGTACACCTCGCCCTCGCGGATATGAAGGCTCACGTCGGCCACGGCGTCCTGCGCCTGGTCGCCGCGGCCGAAGCGCTTGGTGAGCCCGCGCGTCTCGAGCATGTAACCCATGGGTTTATCCTTTCTCTTCCGGGCGCGCGGGCCGAGTCGCCGTGCCCGCGTGCCTTACCTTTCGGGTTCACCATCCATGGTGGGGCGCGTTTCTAACGAAGCCGTAACGGCCGTTGGGCTCTTTTGGCGCCAGCCCTTCTCGACCAGCACATCATGATTAATTTGCTTAAGGCAACAACTTTCCCGATCGATGTAACCACCGAATCAAAACGTGTGCATCGGCCACCAAAGATGCCGAAAAATGTCGATTTTGGTGGCTGATGTACACAAATGCAGAATCCCGCGCAGCCCAGAACAACCCTCCATATGTCTGGACTCTCTATGCTTACGCTGGATAGACATCGCCAGAACGGGTATAGTATCGAAAGTTTTGTCGTTTACCAGCGGGGGAGTCCTGTGGGCATCAAAAAGAAGATCAAAAAGGAGCTTATCGGCACCTCCGATTACCCGTCGAATAAGATCTTCACGATCTCCAATTTCATTACCTTCACGCGCCTGATCCTCACGCTGGTCTTCCTATACCTGTTTGTGACGGACAACAACCGTGTCGTCGCCATCGTCATCTATGCCATCGCGGCCTCCACCGACTGGATGGACGGCCAGATTGCCCGCATGACCAAAACGGTTTCGTGGCTCGGCAAGGTTATGGATCCCATCTGCGACCGTGCGCTGCTATTTACCGGCGTACTGGGCCTGGTGGTCCGCGGCGAGCTTCCCATCTGGGTCTGCGTGCTCATCATTGGTCGCGATATCTACCTTGGTATCGGCACGCTCATCGTGCGCCACTATCACCGCCGCCCCATCGACGTCGTCTTTCCCGGCAAGATTGCGACGGCGCTGCTCATGACCGGCTTCTCGCTTATGCTTCTGGGCTTTCCCACTGTGGATGGCTGGCATCTGCTGCCCGCCACGTTCACGGCCTTCCCGGGCCTCAACGGCAGCCCGGTACCGCTTGGTATCTTCTTTGTGTACGGCGGCGTCATCTTCTCCATGCTCACCGCCGTCATCTATTCCATTAAGGGTGGAGCAGCCATTAAACAAGCCGTGGCGCATCCCGAGGACGAAGACATCGACTTTCTTAACCCCGAAATCGAAGACTAAGTCGTTGGGGTATGATTACGTACAGTTCATTCTTTGCGGCATGTCCGCGTTAAGTTAGGGGTTGTCATGGACAACATGGTTAACAATATGCCTCAGAACGATAAGGCCTCAGACGCCACCTGCGTTTTCCGCGTTCCTTCGAGCGATGTCACCGTTCCCGACCTCATGGCCAACGTGCACATCACCGCGCCCGTCTTATCTATCGTCAAAGGCCCTCAAACCGGTGCAGCCTTTGAGCTCGAGGATAATGTGACCACCATCGGCCGCGATCCCGCTAACGGCATCTTCCTCAACGACATGACCGTGTCGCGTAGCCATGCGCGCATTATTCGCGAGGGTCTGGGTGCCCGCATCGAGGACCTGGGCTCGCTCAACGGTACGTGGGTTGACGGCGCTATCGTCAACGGCGCACCGCTGCACGATGGCTCTTCCGTCCAGATCGGTACGTTTACGCTCATCTACCACGAGAGCACGCCGGAGCGCATCGAAACCGGTGAGTAGGGCATGGCCGAACGCAATTATCTGAGTATCGGCCAGGTCGTCAATCTACTTCGAGGCGCATACCCCGATCTTTCGAACTCAAAAATTAGATTTCTCGAAGATGAGGGGCTCATCACCCCTCATCGCACGCCTAAGGGCTATCGTCAGTACTCCAAGGAGGACGTTGACCGCCTTGAGGTCATTCTGCACCTCCAGAAGACTCGCTACATGCCGCTCAACGTGATCAAGCAGCGCCTGGAAAACGCCACGGACCTGTCTACGCTCGCCTACGAGGTGGGCTTGCTGTCCGATGTTCCGCTCAAGACGGAGCCCAAGGAGACCAAGCAAAAGCTGCATCCCATCGAGACCATCCCCGATATGCTCGGTGTTGAGATCTCGTTTATCCGCTCCCTGGCCGAAAACGACCTCATTCGCATCATCAAGAGCCCGCAGAATCGCGAGCTTGTCGATGGTCGCGATTTCCCGATCATCCGCTATTGCTCCGAGCTTTCGCGCTTCCATATCGAGCCGCGCAACCTGCGCCAGTACGTATCGTCCGCAAACCGCGAGTCCTCGATGTTTGAGCAGGTTCTCGTGAGCATGCTCGGTATGGATACTTCCGACGACGAGCGCGATGCCAAGCTCGAGCGTGCATTTAAAAAGCTGCATGACCTCACCGAGGGCGTCCATACCGCTCTGCTCAAGAACCGCGTATTTGAGTCACTCAACGCCGTGGTGGAGGATGCCGATATCGATGCCCTCGACGAGGAGATCGCACGCTCCGAGTCAACCAAGGCCAAAAGCGAAGAGGCATCTACCTCCGCGGTCCCCGTGCGTGAGGAATCCCTCGTGCATCCGCTCAAGGTTGTCGCCCCCTCACGCGCCGGCACCGCCAGCGCGGCCAAATAG
>USHS01000192.1 GCA_900554585.1 uncultured Collinsella sp. | reverse complement strand
AACCCGCGACCCCAACCTTGGCAAGGTTGTGCTCTACCAACTGAGCCATGTCCGCATATGTAAAACAAAACGGGCGCCGGAGCGCCCGGATGTTGCCTGGAGGCGAAGCCCGGATTCGAACCGGGGGTAAAGGCTTTGCAGGCCTCTGCCTTACCACTTGGCCACTTCGCCGAAAAAGGACCGCCTAAACGGTCCGTAAATGCAATGGAGCGGACAACGGGGCTCGAACCCGCGACCCCAACCTTGGCAAGGTTGTGCTCTACCAACTGAGCCATGTCCGCTTGCGGGTTATTAATTTACGCGAGTTGTCCAAAAGACGCAAGTACTTTTTTCAAAAAAGTTGCCTGCCGCATGTTCTTGGTGGCTAAACGCGCTAAAGCGATTGGCTAGGCACGCGATTCCAGTGCTCCGCTAAACAGCTTCACCATCCGAACGCGTGTGCCGGCGCCATCCGTACGACGGGCAACCTCCACATTATCGACGAGCATGCGCATAAGCTTGATACCACGTCCGCGTTCCTCGGATGCCACCGGCTCGCTCGCCCCATCGATAGAATAGCCAGTGCCCCGATCAAGCACCTCGAGCACAACACGGTCCCCGTAGGCCTGAACCGTCAGGATACAGCCAACACCGCCCGCATGGTCATATGCGTTACCCAATGCCTCCCCCAGCGCCAATGCGACGTCATAACGTTCATCACGCCTCAGGGGAAGTGATTCGAGAAGCTCGGCCACACGGTGCCGATAATACGGGAGATTCTCGATGCCTCGCTGCACTTCGATGCTCTTGCCCCATCGTGGCAACTCTCCCACCGGAATGGCGGGAATCGACTCACGCGCCGGACCCGCAACATGAAGGATGTCGACAAGTCGGGCAATCTCCAAAAATCGAATGACCTCATCGGAGGCGTTAACGAGCGAAAGCAGGCCCTCTCGCCTCATGAGCTCTCTTGCACGTGTAAGCAAAAACGCCAAACCCGTCGAGTCGATAAAGCCCACGGCCTGGCAATTGATGACAACACGACGCACGCCCCGGTCGATCAAATTATCCAACCGTCGGCGCAGCACGGACACCGAGGCGATGTCGACATCACCCGGTGGCGTCAGAACCGCTATGTCATTCCACTCATTCATACGACCATTGTTCCCCAAAAGAGCTCGCTCGATGCATACGTATCTGCAACAGCGCAGATTTTGCCCGTCAAGCATCGCGGTCTACGATCGACCCCGTAAAAACTCAAGGGACACCAATGCAATGTCATCGTCCAGCGCTGATTCGGTAAATCGGTCAAGCTCGCCCAAGACCTTGCCGCAGATTCCCGATACGCCCTCCCCCGAAACAGAAAGCAGAAGATCGCGCAAACGCTGCTCGCCAAAGAACGCTCCGGCGCGGTCGCGGGCCTCAATCGTTCCATCCGTATACATGAAGAGCATGTCACCGGGGGCGAACGTAAACACGCCCGTCTCGTACACCATGCTCTCAAAAGCACCGATTACGCCCGATTGGCATCCAAGCAGCTCGACCTCTCCCCCACGGGCCTCGCCGCCACCCAGCGGCATCGGCTCTGGCCTAATGACCATGGTCGGAGGATGGCCCGCCGAACAATACGTTGCGCGTCCGGCTTTAAGGTCAATCTTGGCGATAAAGGCCGTCACGAACGTCTCGACCCTCGAGAAGCCCATGAGCATGCTGTTAAGGGAGCGTGCCATGCGGGCCGGTCCAGCGCCCTCCCAGGCATATGCCGTCAGGGCCGTCTTGACGAGCGCGGACATCGATGCAGCCTCAATGCCTTTGCCAGACACATCGCCCAGAATCATGATGGCGCAGTCGTCGGGAAGACGGATGAGCGTATAGAAATCGCCGCCGACCAACGCCGAGTTCGTGGCCGACAGGTACACCGAATCGGTTGCGATACCCGGAACATCCCCCAGGGAATTTCTCATGCCAATCTGAAGGGTCTGAGCGATATGGCGCTCCTCGCGCTTTTGAGATTCGCCTTCGTAGATCAGTTCAAAGTCATGCGCCAAGTGCACCAAGTAGTCATATTCAAGATCATCAATCGGCTCTTGGCTACCATCACGAAGCAGCAGCGCGCGCGTCGTCGGGCCTTTCGCAACAGAAGCAGGAACAATCGCGTCGTTACTGTGCTTGCCATCACCATCAGAGCGCGGGCGCCCCGCCTCGATGCCGGTGTCGACATAGAGACCCTGGCAAGGCAGACCATGCACCCTAAGCCAGCCTCCCATAGGCATCGATTCGTCAACGCGAGTTATACGGACGTGTTTAAGGTCCTCGGCACTCGTGCCGCCCAAAACAGATGCCTCAAAGCCATCAGGGCCAGCCCCCAGACGTGCCGCTGGCGTCGTCGTGGAAAAGAATAGCTTCTCGGGATCGTCCGGCAAAGCAACGCGACTGCCGCCTTCAAAATCTATGACATAGGTGTCCAGACTAGCGTCATACTCAACAGGGCAAAAATGGCAGTTGAGCATATTGCAGATCTCGGACGATACCGCCTGGGTAGCCGCGGCGGAATCGTCTAGAAAGGTAAACAACTCATCACGTAAGACATTGAGCGAGCGGCCAAGCTCGGCCGTGCGACGAGAGCGAAGGCTCGATGCCATGCCTACCAGCTGGATAGACAGGTAATCGCAAATGACCTCAAGCACATTAACGTCATAGGCGAGCGGTGCCTGAGGACGCTTCCAACCAACTTCCAGCACGCCAAGGACCTGCGTACCGTAAAAAACGGGAAGACAGATCTCGCTGCGGTACGGAGGCATATCCTGCACGCACAGCAGGTGCTTAGAACGATTATCCAGGTCCATGAACATACCGGAGGCGGCCCTATCGCCCTCAAGGTCCTGTTGAATCGACAAGCGACAGGCACGCGACTCGCGAAGAACATACGTCGGAATGCCAGCGCCATACGGCAAAAACTCGGGCAGGTAGCTGTCGTGCAGCTCCTTGGAAACACCGCGAAGCTTAAAACCGCCGCTCTCAGAAAAATAAATAGCGGCACCCGAAGCATCGAGCGTTCCGACAAGCTGATTTAAAACGGTATCAAGCAGGCTGGGTAGCTCATCGGAGCCCACAGTGCTCATAATGACCGAGAGCGTGCCAGAGAGACGCTTATTTGCCACTCTAAGCTCCGATAACGCACGCTTGAGTTGACGGTCGTGAGAATACTGCTCCTCGATACTATGGAGTGCCACCAGAACGCGCGGCGCACGGCGGCCAAAGATTCGAGGCGGCGTAACCGAGCCGGCACAAACCAGGACGGGAATAAACGATCCGTCACTTAATTTGAGCATCAACTCGCTCTTTGTTCCATTG
>USHS01000191.1 GCA_900554585.1 uncultured Collinsella sp. | reverse complement strand
CAACGAGAGCGCCCGTCGAGTTGGTCATGCTCGAAGAGCCGATCTTCGAAGACACCTTGCACTTGAGGTACTTGCCGCCCAAAGCATCGGTTAGCTCGAGGGTCTCACCCGTAGCGCCCGCAATGTCGGCATACGTGCCACTCTTGGTGTCAGAGCACTGCCACTGATAGTTGAGCTTGCTCGCGTCGACGAACGCGCCGTACGCGCCGCCCTTCTCCTTGGCGCGGGCCTTAGCGGTATCCCCCACCGCAAAGACACTCGTGTTGTCCTTGGTGTTAACGATAGACACGGCCGAAATCTCGACCGCACCGGCCTGTTTGACCTTGCTGGAAGTGGTCTTGTTCACCGTGTTGACGCCAGCGTTGGCCTCGACCCTGATGTACTTGCCCTCAAGGTCGTCGCCCACCACGAGCGTAGCGCCCGTCGCGCCCTCGATCTTGGTAAAGCCCGAGTACTGCGAGGCAGATGCGGACCACGTGTAGGTAACCTTGGCATCGGCGGGAGCTTGCTGATAATAGCTTACATACGGAGTCGCCGTAAGGGTGTCGCCTATGCTCGGCGTGTCGCTACTGAGCTTGACGCTGTTGAGCTCCATCTGACCGGCGCCCAGCACGGGGCCGGGGATGTCTTTGGAGTTAATGCCCGAGCCGTACGCAGAGGGCCCGTAGTAATCCTTGCCATCAACCGTTACCTTGCAGATGAAGTATTTGCCTTCCATCGCGGCGGTGACGGTGAGCGACTGCTCGTGGCCTACGACCTCGGTGTAGTCGACGACGTTGCTGCTGGCCCTAACCGTGCCGGCAAGCCAGGTATAGGTCCAGGTGCCAGGATTGGCGACGGAGTAGGAAGAACCGTAGAGATCATCCTCGTCCTCGTCGTACATGTTTGCCCAGAGCGTATCGCCCGCATTGAGTGCGCCGGACTTCGTGGAATACGAGTTGTTCTTATCCTTGGTGTCCTGGATGAAGACCTTGGCCTCGCTGGAAAGCGTCGTGGCAGAAGCGGCAGCAGGCATCGCGGCGGAACTGTCGGACTCAGCCGCATCACCTGCAGCGTCATCGCCCTTCGCGGCGCCCGAAGTTGCACCCTGACCGGCCGCAGCGTCACTGGTACCCGTGCCGTCCTCCACGGCAGCGCTGTTCGCGCCGGTGTCGGCAGCAATGCCATCGTCCGCCGCCGCACCCTCGCCGCCCGCCGCAGCCTGGGTCACGGCATCGGCGATGCCCTCGGCGCCTTCGGCCCACAGCTGTGCCGGTGTGGTGCCAAAAGCCATGGCAAAAGCCAGGAACGCCACCAGACCGCGTTTGGCTATACCACGGGCAATCGCTCCATGGCGACGCCACGAGGCGCGCTGGCGCTCGTCCTCAAACATATCCATTTGTCTCCTACTGTCTGCACTTGGAGCATTGCCCAGCGGCTGCCCCACATCATCGCGCACATTGCGCTCGAGTACCCCCATCGGGGTCCCCCTTCCCTCCAGAGCCCAACGCGTACCGGCGGCATGCGCCGCGGTCACGTACAAGATGGGAGGCGATCCGACTTAACCTTACCGACCCGGGCGCGCCGTCCGATCTGCGACGCGATCATCCCGGGCCAAGAGGAATTACGGTTACTGGTACAGCCGGGGACTTGCACCCCGATTCTCCCAAACGCGCAGGAAAACCGCGCGTTCGTGCGTCTCCGCACCACCATCTAGGCCATCGATTATTACTGTCAGTATGGTAGCACGCAAAAGGGCCCCGCACACAGGCGAAGCCCAAGGTAAAAGCTATGGTTTGCGATAGAAAAGGGCGTGGATGGAGTGCAGAGCAAAAGGATCCGTCTTTCTCTGATTCCGGGGAATCGCTAACGCTTGCCGCCGTGACTGTTGCGCCAGATTTCGCGGCCCAGCATCAGCGCCAGCACCAGCGCACTCACGTAGCCCATAAAGCCAATGACCGGGATACCGAGCACAACCGGCTCAATGCGTGCGTAGTACACCACCGACGAACCGATAAACAGGCCGGCGATCACAATTGCCATCGACATGCGGTCGATAATTCCACCCAGCTGCCGCAGTGCCTTATCGCTACTCATGATCTGCGTGTTCACCTTAAGCTGGCCGCGCGTGAGCATGCGCGAGGCCAAGCCCAGATACTCGGCCGCCTCGAGCGAACCCTTGGCAGCACGGTAGCTGCTCGCGGCAAGATCGCGCCCCATTTCGCGGACGCGCGCATAGGTGCTCTTCTCGTTTTTGATATGCGTCTGGATGATCTGGATCATGTTGACGTTGGGCATGTACTCGGTCAGCAGGCCCTCGAGCGTCACCATGCCGCGGGCGAACATCGTCACCACACTCGGCAGCTCAACGTCATTTTTGCGCGCCAGGTTTAGCAGCGAGGTCAAAAACTCGCCGATATCCAGGTCCTTAAGATCAAGACCCGCAAAGTCGGCAACGATAAAGTCCAAATCGGACAAAAAGGCCGAATGGTCGAGCTCGGCCGAGTCGCCGCGCGTCACGGCAAAGCGCATAAGCGAATCCTTGAGCTTGGGCACGTCGCCTTCGGCCACGGCGAAAATCATGTCCTTGACGATACCGCGGTCATGGCTCGACATGCGCCCGACCATGCCCAGGTCGATAAAGTAGACGATGCCGTCCTTGAGGATGATGTTTCCCGCATGCGGGTCGGCATGGAAAAAGCCATCGTCGAGCACCTGCGTCGAATAGTCCTCGACAATCGCCGAGCCAATCTTTTCCAGGTCATAGCCCTCGGCCACCAGGCACTCGGGATCGGCAATCGAGATGCCGTCGATGTAGTCCATGACCACGACGTGTTCGGTGCAAAGGTCCAGGTAGGATTTGGGACACGACACGCCATGGACGCTCTTATGGAACTCATAGAAATCGTTGAGGTTTTTGGCCTCGGCCAAAAAGTTGGTCTCCTCGCGAAACGAGGTCCACAGCTCTTCGACCACGCCGTGCAGGTCCACAAACTGATCGGTGTTGACGAACTTGGAAACGATGCGCACCACCGAGCGAATGATGTCGATATCCTGCGCCATGACCTGTTGCGCGCCGGGGCGCTGTACCTTAACGGCCACGTCCTCGCCCGTCACCAGGCGGGCACGGTGTACCTGCGCGAGCGACGCGCTTCCGAGCGGGTTGGGGTCGATCGCATCGAACATCTGCCCCAGGCGCTGGCCGTATTCCTCTTCCAGACAGCGGAGCACTACCTCATACGGCACCGGCTCTACGTCGGAGCGCAGACGGCGCAGCTCGTCGCAAAACCGCTGCGGCAAGATCTCGGAGCGGTTGGCCAGAATCCTGTCTCTTATACACATCTCCGAGCCCACGAGACTCCTGAGCATCTCG
>USHS01000190.1 GCA_900554585.1 uncultured Collinsella sp. | reverse complement strand
CGGCGAGCACCATGCCGATGCCCATGTTGAAGATGTTGTACATCTCCTTGTGGTCGATGTCGCCGGCGCGTTCCAGGACGTCGAAGATGGGAAGGACGGGCCAGGATCCGAGCGTGATGTCGGCGGCGAGGCCGTCGGGGATCATACGGGGGATGTTCTCGATGAAACCGCCGCCGGTGATGTGGGCGATGGCGTGAACGTTGGCGCCGCCACGCAGCAGCTCCAGAATCGGCTTCACATAGATGCGCGTGGGAGCCAGCAGAGCGTCGGCGAGCGATGCGCCGCCGAGCTCCTCGAGCGGACGGCTCAGCTCCTCGGCCTTAGCGGCTGCCTCGGGCGTGCCCGGCTTGATGCCGTCAACGCCGATAACCTTGCGCACGAGCGAGTAGCCGTTGGAGTGAACGCCGGTGGAAGGCAGGCCCAGGATCACGTCGCCGGGGCGGACGTTCGCGGGGTCGAGCATCTTGGGACGATCGACAACGCCCACGGTAAAGCCGGCGAGGTCGTAGTCGGCAGGAGCCATAACACCCGGGTGCTCGGCCATCTCGCCGCCCACGAGCGCGCAGCCCGCAAGCTTGCAGCCGTCGGCCACGCCCTTAATGATCTTTGCCATGTGCTCGGCCTCGATGTGACCGATGGCAACGTAGTCCAGGAAGAACAGCGGCTCGGCGCCCGAAGCCAGAATGTCGTTGACGCACATGGCGACCAGGTCCTGGCCCACCGTCTCGTGACGGTCCATGATCTGGGCGAGCACGAGCTTGGTGCCCACGCCGTCGGTGCCGCTGATCAGGATCGGGTCTTCCATATCCTTAAGCGCGGCGGCCGAGAACAGGCCACCAAAGCCGCCAATGCCGCCGATAACCTCGGGGCGATTGGTGTCCTTGACCATCTGCTTAATAGCGTCGACGGCGCGGCCGCCCTCGGCGGTATCGACGCCGGCGTCCTCATACGTCACATGCTTGCTGTCGCTCATCTGAGCCTTCCTCTCCCACTACCGTTCGCCGCCCAGGCGCCAAACGGTGCTCATAGTTGCGTTTGATTCGGCGCGCGTCATAACAACACGCGCCGTCATATCAACAAAACAGCAGGTAAAACCTACCAAAATAAACCTGTCCGTAAATGGCAGGTTTTAGGCCTCGCCGTGCTCCTCTTCCCAGCTGCGGTCGTCGTATTTCTCGACCACGGCGTCGTCGTCAAAGTGCAGCGGCTTGTCCAGGTTGCGGGGCTTAAAGCCCTCCATGAACTTGTCGCGGCCAAAGCTCTCGGGAATCGCCACGGGGTAGCGGCCGGTAAAGCACGCATCGCAGTAACCGCCCTTGGGCATGACCTTCAGCAGGCCCTCGACCGAAAGGAAGGCCAGCGAATCGGCGCCGATGTACTCGCAAATCTCATCGACCGTCTTGTTGGCGCTGATGAGCTGCGACTGCACGTCGGTATCGATGCCGTAGAAGCACGGCCAGATGACCTCGGGCGAGTTGATGCGGATGTGAATCTCCTTGGCACCGGCGTTGCGCAGCATCTTGACGAGCTGGACCATGGTGGTGCCGCGCACGATGGAGTCGTCGATGACGACCAGGCGCTTGCCCTCGATGTTGTCACGCAGTGGATTGAGCTTCATGCGCACGCCCATGGCGCGCAGCTCCTGCGTAGGCTCGATAAACGTGCGGCCCACGTAACGGTTCTTGATGAGGCCCTCACCAAAGGGAATGCCGCTCTCGTGCGAATAGCCCTCCGCGGGCGGCAGGCCAGAGTCGGGCACGCCGATGACCAGGTCGGCCTCGACGGGCTCCTCGTGTGCCAGCTGGCGACCCATGTCGTAGCGGCAGGCGTAGACGCTCTTGCCGTTCATGATGGAGTCGGGGCGAGCAAAGTAGACCTGCTCAAAGATGCAGTTGGCGGGCTCTTCGGCGGCAGGCACGCCCTGCTCGGATACCAGGCCCTCGGCGCTGATGCGCAAGATCTCGCCGGGACGGACGTCGCGCACATACTCGGCGCCCACGATATCGAGCGCGCAGGTCTCGGAGGCAACGACCCAGCCGCCGGCGCGCGTCACATGAGCGGACGTGTCGGCCGTGGCGGCGTCATCCTGAGACGGCAGCTGCGAAACGGATGCGGCATCGGCCTGATCCAGACCCTCGTCCACGAGCTTGCCCAGCACGAGCGGGCGAATACCGTGCGGATCGCGGAAGGCGTAGAGCGCCTGCTCGTTAATGAGCGTCATGGCGTAGCCGCCGCGCACGAGCTCCATGGTCTTGCGAATTCCCTCGCGCAGATGACCCGTGCGCTGGGTGAAGTAGCCGATGAGCTTGGTCGCGACCTCGGAATCCGAGTTGGAGAGGAACGGCACGCCCAGCTCGATCAGCTGGCGGCGCAGCTCGTCGGTATTAACGAGGGTGCCGTTGTGCGCGAGCGCGATGATGACGCTATTAATGGTAGAAAGATGCGGCTGCGAGGCTTCCCAGCTCTTGGCGCCGGCGGTACCGTAGCGCACGTGGCCCACGGCCAGCTGGCCGGAGAGCGTCGACAGGTCGGCATTTGAGAACACGCGGTCGAGCAGGCCCAGGTCCTTGCGAACCATCACCGTGCCGCCGTCGCCCACGGCGATTCCCGCCGATTCCTGGCCGCGATGCTGCAGCGCACGCAGGCCAAAGTACGTCAGTCGAGCCACGTCGCGATCGGGCGCCCACACACCAAAAATGCCGCATTCCTCGTGCAGCTGGTCGGAGTCCGGATCATACGTCGACATGGCGTTCACCTGTCCCGCGGCACGCTCGGCCGCGCGGATGGTTTCTTGAGACATGGCATCCCCTCAGAGCCTCGTTATTTGGCGTTACCTGCCTTATTATACGCACGGCAAGACAAGCACTCCCGCGCATGAGCAGCGCTTTTTAAAAGCCCACCGAGCTTATAATCCGTTTTGCGACCAAACATTTTATTGGGCAACCCATCCCTATGGGCAGCGTTTTCGCAGGCTTTCGCGGCACCGTATCTCGCCCACCGTTAGGGATTACATTGTTGCAATTGGGACGTTCGTCCTGTCTTTTGGCAGGTCGGCGGCGTATCCTTGTAATCTAGGACAAAGCGAGAAAGGTTCTGTATGGATCGAAACGGACTCGACCCCAGCGTCCCCAGCGCCACGGAGGTCAAGAAGATTCCCCTCATCATTAAGGTGTACGCCGTCCTGTGCATCCTGTCCGGCGTGGGCACACTCCCGTCGGTCGCCGCCTTTATGTGGCAGGTCATCACCGCGCTCATCAACGGCAACGCCGCCGAAAAGCTCGGCGACAATATGCTGGTCTCGGTTGGACTCATCGTCGCCGGCATCATGCTCTCTGCGGCAAGTGCCGTCATCCTGATCATCTTTGGCCTGGACCTTATCA
>USHS01000189.1 GCA_900554585.1 uncultured Collinsella sp. | reverse complement strand
GTGCTGTTTGCCTCTGGTTTGGTTGCGGCGAGCTTTTTGGCTGCGTGCGTGCTGCCGGGTGTTACGTCCAGCGCCATCTGCGAGGCATTTGGTTGGGAGCGCGGCGCCGATCGCAGCTGGGACGAGGCTCCGGTCTACCGCGGTATCATTACGGCCATTATCGGCATCTCGGCCGTGCTGGTGCTTATGCCCGGTGTCGATCTGTTCCAGATTATGATGACCTCGCAGGTTATCAATGGTGTGCTACTGCCCGTGGTCTTGGTGTTCCAGGTGGTTATCGCCGCCGACCGTCACATTATGGGTGCCAACCGCAACGGCCGCGTATGGAACGTGCTCACGTGGGCGACTATCGGTGTGATTACGGTGCTGACGGTCGTCATGTTTGTTCTGCAGGCGATGGGCTACAGCGCGTAGCGCTTCTTTTGGACTCTAAACAGGTCGCCGCCATGGGCTGCGGCCTGTTTTTTGCCCACGGCCTCTCGGAGTCGGCTCGAAAAGAGCGATTTTGGGTTGTTTACTGCGGGTGGAAGCAGATTTGGCTGCGCGTTACTTGTCGGTGCCTAGCTTGTGCGGTTTGTAGGCGAGGGCGCTGACGAGTGCATCGGCAGCGGATTTGACAGCCGCCGGCTGCGGATCGTTAACGTGATCCTCGGGATGCACGGGCAGGTCCTTCTTGACGGCATCGTGGATGAGCTTAAGGTACTCGGTCACACCCGCGTTCGAGAGGTGCGTGCCATCGCCATCGAACAGATCATTGCGGTTGGCACTATATCCGTACCAGTCGATAACGTGAACGTTTTTGTAGCGCGTGGCGGCGTTGGCGATGGCCTGGTTCGTGGACCCGACCCACGGCTGCGGGCTACGCGTGTTTACAAATACGACAATACGCTGCTCGCCGGCGTCGGCCATGATCGCATCGACCTGGGCGTCCGTTACCAAACCGTTGGTGCCCAGGGCAAAGACCACGATTTTGCCGGCAAGGTTCTGCTGGATATAGCCCTCAAATGTCGCGCGGCCCGCATCAAACTGGCGACCCTTTTCGGCATCGATATGGCTGTGCGGGAACACACCGTCAAAGGAATCAACGGCGCGCAGCGACACGGAGTCACCGATCATCAACAGGTCGTAGGAGCCATCGGGGAAGCCGTCGTTGTCCTTGTCGGTGTCGTCGGCCGCCTGCTGGTCGGTGGGCGCGGTGTTTTTGGCTTCCTTGTTCAGAACTTCTGCGCCCTCGCCGCTCAGTGCAGACGTTTCGGGCACAAAGATCAGGCCGCCCAGTGCAACGACCAACACGACAGTGCAGGCCGCGCAGACAGGGACGTGCGCGCGCACCCAGCCGGCGGGCGTGGTGGTTCCGTCGCGGAATTCGGCGACAGTGCGGCCGAAGGCGCCCTTCCTAAACGGTGTTTCGATAAAGCGATAGGAGCACTCGGCTACGGCGACCACCACAAGTACCTGCAAGATGTACTGCCACCAGGGCGTATCGCTGATGTTGGCGACCGGGTTCATAAGCAGCAGCAGTGGATAGTGCCACAGATAGATACTGTACGAGCGCTTGCCAACCCACACGAGCGGCTCGGCGGACAGCGCGCGGGCAACCATTCCCTGGGGCTGCACGCAGGCCGCGATGACCATGAGCGTGAGGATGGAGCATAACAGCGTGCCGCCGCGATACTGAAACGCGGTGTAGCCGTTGGTGAGCGCGACCATGGCGGCAAGGCCAGCCAGGCCCACGACACCCAACACATCGATGGACGCGGGCGAGGACCAAAAGCGTACGAGGGCGCTCGGCTGTGCCGGGGCGGTCTCGGCTGATTCGTCGACCTTCTTGCCAGGCTTGCCCTCGGCGTTCTTGCCATGCTTGGCGGCGCCAGCCAGGCGATTGAGTCCCAAACGATGAGCGAGACGCACCGGCGCCAGGTCGCGATCGGGGATAAAGGCCATCCAGGCACCCAGCAGCAGCGAGAACACGCGGGTGTCGGTGCCGTAGTACACGCGGCTGGGGTCGGCGGTAGGGTTGTAAAGCACCATCATGGCGAGGGCGGATGCCGCGGCAAGGCCCAGAACCACGCGGCGCGTGTTGGGCTTGCTCACATGCATGGATACCATGGCAAACAGCAGTGGCGGCCAAATCAGGTAGAACTGTTCCTCGATGGCAAGCGACCAAAAGTGCGTGAGCGGCGAGGGATCGCCCAGAGCATTGAAGTACGAGACGTTTTGGGCAATCTGCCACCAGTTGTTGAAGAACAACAGCGACGGCAGGATGTCGGGGCGCATCTTGGTGAGCATCACGTGGTTAAAGATGGTGCACAGCGCGCAGGTCACGAACACTACCGTTACCACGGCGGGGACCAGGCGACGGATGCGGCGAATCCAGAAGCTCTTAAGATCGATGCGGCCGGTCTTAGCGACTTCGTTGAGCAGCAAGCGCGTGATCAGATAGCCCGAAAGCACAAAGAAGATCGTGACGCCGAGCAGGCCGCCCTGAGCCCACGTGAGGTTGAGGTGATAGAGCACCACTGCGACGACGGCAAGCGTGCGCAGGCCGTCGAGGGCGGGGATATAGCGAGATTTGGGGCGCGTGGGCGCCTGTTCTTTTGCGGCGCTGTTGGTGCGGTCACCCTTGTTGGCGGGCGCGCGATGAGAGTCTGCGGCGCGGCGCGGCTCGGTGGCTTGTCGGTTAGCGCGCGAACGTTCGTGCGGCGCTCGTTGATCGCTCGCGTGGCGTGAGCTGCGTGAGCTCGATCGCGGGAATTGTTCCATAAAACTTCATCCAATGACGAGAATAATCAGCACGCCTTCATTGTAGCCGCCTGCTCCTGTGAATGCTTGCTGCCGGTGCAAGCTCAAGCGCGCGTTCACATCAAAGTGAACTAAAGTTATAGAGGCGCGAGAGCGCACGATTGACGGCCAACAGCGGGTGCAGAGCTCGCGGACGAGGAGGTTTCCATGGCAGATTGCGGCATCGTTGCGGTGTTCGGCAGCATGAACATGGACCTTTCGGTGGCGTGCGAGCGCATGCCGCGTGCGGGCGAGACCGTCGGCGGCAGCGGATTTGTCAGCAATGCCGGCGGTAAGGGCGCCAACCAGGCCGTGGCAGCTGCGCACATGGGCGCGCGCACGTGCATGATCGGCGCGGTCGGGCGCGATGCATTTGGCACGTCGCTCGTGGCGGGGCTCCAAGATGCTGGCGTGGACTGTGACTTTGTGGCGCGTCGCGATGATGTAGAGACGGGAACGGCGACCATCATTCGCTGTGAGGGCGACAACCGCATCGTGCTGTCGCCGGGCGCCAATCATGCGCTTGCGGGCGAGGACGTTGCCCGCGCGCTGAGACGCCTGGTGGCCGATGAGCTCGACGGCGAGTTCTCGCGCCGCCGCTGGCACACGAGGATCGGCC
>USHS01000188.1 GCA_900554585.1 uncultured Collinsella sp. | reverse complement strand
ATGAGGTCATACGACGTCACGACCACGTTGTGCTCGGCGGCACCGGCAATTTGAACGCGACGCTGGGCCTTGGCGCCCACGATGGCGCACACATCAAGCGAGGGGGCAAAGCGCTCCAGCTCGGCAGCCCATTTGTACACAAGCGACGCGGGACACACCACGAGCGTGGGCTTGGTATCGCCCGCCTCCACGCGCGCCAAAATGTGCGCGATCATCTGCAGCGTTTTGCCCAGGCCCATATCGTCGGCCAAGATGCCGCCAAGGCCCAGGTGCTCGAGCGAGCCGAGCCACTGGTAGCCGTCGACCTGGTAGCCACGCAGCGTAGCCTTGAGCGAGACGGGTACCGTAAAGTCCATCTTGCCGAGCGTGTCCAGGCGCTCGACGGTGCGGCGGAACGCCGCGTCGCGATCGGCCTCGAGCGCCGGCGTACGCGCGATCATGCTGTCGACAAACAGGGTGCTCGACGCGGGAAGCGACACGCCGTCGAGCAGGTCGACGGCATCAACGCCCAGGTCCTCGGCAAGGCCAAACGCGGCACGAGCGCCCTCGTCCAGGCGCACGATATCGCCGGATGTAAGGCGAGCGAATGTCTGGTGGCGCTTATACGAATCGAGATAGATGGCAAGGTCGGCCGCCGAAAGCCCGCTCGCACCCAGCTCGACGTCAAGCAAGTTGCTCTTGCCGGTGGCGCGCAGCGAGAGTTTGGGCGCAGGGCGTACCGAGATCTGGCGCAGGCGATCGCTGAGCATGACCTCGCCCAGCTCGGACAAAGCCGCCAGCCCCTCGGTCAGCAGGCAAAACAGGCGAGCGTCATCGCGCTCCTCAAACGCCAGGCCGCCCTCGTAGAAATCGAAGTACAGGGCCACCGTGTCCATAACGCGAAACTCCGCCACCGTATCGCGGGGCGGAACGCCGGGGCGTTGTTCTTCGAAGGGACTGCCCGGAGCACCCAGACTAAAGAGATCTGCCGACCAATCGCCGTAGGTCACCGTAATCTTGCAGGTCACAAGACCATCGTCGACGCCAATCGCCATGGCAAAACTCGGCTCGGGCGCCACGGCGTCGAGCGCGGCGGGAGCGGTCAGGTCGGTGTAGTCGCGCAGGATAGGCAGCGCCATGCGGCAGAACTCGCCCACCTGGTCGGCGGCGATATGGACCGGCGTGCGGCAGGGCAACAAGTGCGAAAGGAACGGCGCCGCATGTTGGGCAAACGCCGTTTCGGTACGGCGCGCGCGGCGCGTATCAACCAGATAGGCTGCGTCACCAGCGACAAAGCAGTACACATCGGCCGGCAGGCGCAAGTCGTAGCTACCTCCCGCCGCCGGTGCAATCTTGGCGGCAAGGAGCGGCGGGCGCTTAGCCGGGACTTCGCCCTCCCCCTGCGGCGACGGCTCGACCGCCACCTCGTAGGCACGATGCGTCGTCGTCCCCCGCGACCAAGCAGGCTCAAAGGACATGGTCCTGCCGCGCAGCAGGTCCAGTACGGACACGATGGAATACTCGGATACCGGCAACTGACGCTCGGCGACAAAGCCGCTGCGAGCAAAGTCGTACGATGCCGCGCGCGAGCTTGTAATATCGCCTAGGTAGGCGACCGTCATTGCGACAAAGTCGAGCAGCTTTGTCGACACGTCATCGAAAGCCTCGGGCACATGGACAAACGTAAGCTTCTTGCCATAGGAGAACGTACCGCCGCGCACATAGGCATCGGCCATGCCGTCGATATCCTTAACCACGTAGGACACCGAACCGCTGCGAATGCGAAACTCAAGCGCCCAATTAAAGCGATCGGCAAACAGCGGATTGTAGTACGGCACCAACGAGGGCTCCAGCACCGCTTTGGGCGCATCGGGGTCAATGGTGCTGGCGAACTTGCGACGCATAGCCACGAGCTCGTCCATGCGCGCGTCCGAAAGATCGGAAAGCGCCGCCATAAGGCTCGGGCTCGTGGGGACGGGCGCCGGGAAGGGAAAGTTGGGGTTGACCGCAGATGCGGTGGGCGCGGGGCGTGCGGGCTGCTTGGACTGTGCGGGCGGTACCGTAAACGTGCGGACCGGCGTGCGCAAACCCTCGACGGGCTCGGCGCCGCTGGCATCCAGATACGCTAGCGCCGTGGCGATGGCGTGCTTGCACATGCCGGAATAGCGGAAGGCGGCGGGGCAATCGCAGTCGTAGTCGACAACCTCGTGCTCGTCCATGTCGAGCGCCACGTGCGTCTTGTACAGGTCGCCGCGCGAGCCGCGCACCGAGCCCTCGATAGTCACATTTTTGGAGAAGCGCGAGCCGGAGTCTTCGAACGACAGCACGGCGCCGTTGAGCATGAGCGAGCGCCCCTTCATAAAGGTACTGCTGAGCGCCGCCTCTTTACGAAGCGCCTGCGCAAACGTCCCCTGCGTCATCACTTCCTCCAATCTCGCGCGGACCAGCAAGGTCGCCCTTAGATCACCGTCACGCGGCCTTGGTTACCCACAATGGCCTTGGCCTCTGCCAACAGCGGAATCGAGCGTGCGTTGACCTTGGCCGGCACCTCGGCACGCAGCACGCGCCCGTCCACCTGCTCGATAAAGATCTCCACGCGGTCGCCGCCCGGGTTGGCGGTAAGCACCGTGGCAAGACGCGCCATATTGCCCTGGCTAAAGCGGCTGTTGGGCACCATGACCTCAAACACCTTGGGCTTGTTGTTCTCCTCGTTGAGCTCCAGCGGCACGATCTCCTGCGCGATGATCTGGTCTCCGCGGTCCGAGCGCTCGAGCTTGCCCTTAATGCGCACAAACGCATCGGACAGCTGCGCGCCGGTCTCGGGATCGACCTCGCCGTACAGGTACCCCTCGGCCTCCTTGTAGGTCTTGGGGAACACCACGACCGTGGCCTCGCCTTCCATGTCCTCGAGCTGCACGATGCCCATCGGGTCGCCGTTTTTGGTCACGCGCTTGGACACGCTCGAGACCATACCGGCCCACCACAGCGCCTTGCCCTCGGGAATCTCCTGGTTGATGGTACCGCCCGTGGGGTTTTGCACCTCGTAGCCGGTGTCGATCTGCGAGAACGAGAAGTCGCGCGCTTTGCTGAGCGCATACTCAAACGGGCGCAGCGGGTGGTCCGAGACGTAGATGCCCAGAACCTCCTTCTCCTGGCTCAGCTTAAGGTGGCGGTCCCATTCCTGGCCATCCGGATCGGGCACGCTCACCTCAAAGCCCGAGCCCTCAACGTCGCCAAACATGTCGAAGAACGACGTCTGGCCGCTCGCGCGATCTTTCTGGCGCTTTACCGCGGCATCGATGATGTTCTCGGGGTTGTTCTTATCCACAAAGTGCATCATCTGGCGACGCGGATACCCCGTGGAGTCAAAGGCGCCTGCCTTGATGAGCGATTCGATCACGCGGCGGTTTGCCTGGCTCGAGTCCACGCGCTCGACAAAGTCGTGCAGCGTCTTAAACGGGCCGCCCG
>USHS01000187.1 GCA_900554585.1 uncultured Collinsella sp. | reverse complement strand
AACGTGCGCCGGCCTTCGAGGTCAGAGGCGTGCGTCGCCAAGATGCCAAGCACCATGTACTCGGTAAAATGAGCGCACTTGCGCACGACGAAGTTGGTCACCCACTCGTATGGAAGCCCCAGAGCCTGCAAAAAGCCGCGAATGGATTCCATGATCGACAAGCTCAACGAACCAGACCCCGTACCGGGAACCAGCGAATTGCCCCAAATGACGAGCACCATGGCGCAGGCGGCAAGCGCCCATTTTCGATCGAGCTTAACCATGAGGCAATTATGCCTCCGCGCGCAGCGGTGTAAAGCTGGCGGTACCGCCCTCGATAACGCTCAGATAGGCACGGCCCGTGCGCTTGACGGCCGCAGACTGTAGACGGTTGATCTCTTCCTCGAGAATCTGATTGACGCGCTCATGGCGACGGTTTTCCATAACGCCGGCAGCGATAGCCTCGGCGCGCTCGATACCCTCGCGCGAGATACGCGCGGTATCCTCGGGAAGCACGGAGCTGTGGCGGCCGACATAGACGGGAGCAACCGAGACAGGTGAGGCTGCAGGCGTGGGCACCGCCACGGGAGCGGGCTCGGCAGCCTCGGCCATGATCGCCATGGCGGCGGCCCACATGTCCTCGTGGCCCGAATAATCGGCCATGGGGACATCTTCCTCAAGAGAGGCATCGGGGAGACTGTCGGTATCCACGCGATCCTGGGCATCGATAGACGCAGTGATGGCGGCAGGCTCGTCCAGATCGGAGAGATCCACACCCTTGGCATCGGAAATGATGGGCATGCTGGCGAGCCTGGCGTTGTACGGCGCCGCCTCCGCGGCCTGCATTTGGGCCGAAGCGCCCCAAAGCGAGCTTTCGGCAGCTCGGCGAGCGGCAATGGTCTCCTCGTCGACAGCCAGGGGCTCATCGGCAAAGGGGTCGGCGACAGGAGCCGCCTGAGCTGCGCTCTGTTGGCCGGCCGAAGCGGCCGCCGCGGCAGAAGTGTACGCAGCCGACGATGCGCCGCTATAGGCGGCATTGTTGGCGGCGTTGGCCACAAGCGCCACGAAGGCTGCGGTGCTACCCGCAGGGGCGGCGTGAGAGCCCGAGACGGCGCGTGCGGCAGCGGCAATGTCATCGCGATTGTAAGAACCGGTCTTTCCACCGTTGGTGAGCTCGTCGATTGCGACCTGGTAGACATCGCGCGAACGCACGGGATCGCAGCTGACCGGGGAATCGTCATCGAGCATGCTGTCGATCATAGACCAGGCCTCGGCCTCATCCATGGCGTTAGCCGCGCGCGCGATGGTGGGAACGCCATCGTCGGCGTGGCGGCGCTGGAACGCACCGGTCAGGCCGGAGAGAAATGCGGAAGAAGGCTGTGCGGCATTGGTCTGATCAGCCGGAGCCGCAGGCTGAGGCGCCGCCCCCTGCTGCTGCGCGGGAATCGAGGCGGTCTTGAACTCGTTGTGGGGCCGGCCAAACTGAGCGGCGCCGCCCACGGCATCGGGCTCAAACAGGCGGCCATCATGCTCGGCACGATACTCGGAAATGCCCAGCGAGGCTGCGTAGATACCCACGCCCGCCACCGCACCAACGGCGAAGGGAACCGCGCCCGCGACAACCGTCTCGTTGACCGACGAGAACGGCAGCGTCGCGGCATACATCACGACGGGGGCGGCAAGGCCGATCCCGCAGGAAAGTCCGGCAAGGACTGCTCGTTGTGTTGCATCAGAAGAAGCCATGAGCTCTCCCCATCTTCCAGCACCCAAATCGCATCATTTAGTTGGCTGCGCGAGAGAAGATGAAGCGGGACATGCGTCCCAAAGCAACGGTATATAGTTCGTTTCATCTGCGTTTTCCGTCGCGAAGCTTAAAAGCTATTATGCGAAACCGACCCTCCGATTGCAAGCGATGAGGCCGGATTGTGGCTCGAAAACCGCTGCTTGTCGGTCATAAGGTCAAAAAATGTTGCCGAGTGGCGCCGTAAAGAAAGGGCCGGGGCATAAACCCCGGCCCGATTGCCCGTTCTCATGGCGATATAGCGTGCGGCTTTTGGTCTAAAACGTCTGCTCGTAGTCGCTGTGCTTTTTGGCCGAACGCACCAAGAACTCCTGATTGGTGTTGGTGCCCTTAAGGCCCTTAATAAACGACGCCGCCGCGCGCTCGGTGTTGTTCATGCCGGCGAGAATGCGACGCAGGCCGAAGACAAACGGGCGCATCTGCTCGTCGACCAGCAGGTCCTCGTTGCGCGTACCGGAGGCAACGGGGTCGATGGCCGGGAAGATGCGACGGTCGGCGAGTTCGCGGTCGAGCTTGAGTTCCATGTTGCCGGTGCCCTTGAACTCCTCAAAGATGACCTCATCCATCTTGGAGCCGGTGTCGATAAGGGCGGAGGCGAGGATGGTGAGCGAGCCACCGTTCTCGATATTGCGGGCTGCACCCAGGAAACGCTTGGGCGGATACAAGGCCGCCGAATCGACACCGCCCGAAAGGATGCGGCCCGAGGCGGGTGCCGCCAGATTGTAGGCGCGGGCAAGACGCGTGATGGAGTCGAGAACCACCACGACATCGCCGCCCAGCTCCACAATGCGCTTAGCACGCTCGATGACGAGCTCGGCCACGCGGGTGTGGTTGTCGGCGGGCATATCGAAGGTCGAGGCCACGACCTCGCCCTTAATGGAGCGCTGCATATCGGTGACCTCTTCGGGGCGCTCGTCGACGAGCAGACAAATGAGGTGCACCTCGGGGTTGTTGATCGAGATGGACTGGCAGATCTTCTTAAGGATCGTTGTCTTGCCGGCCTTGGGCGGCGACACGATCAGGCCACGCTGGCCCTTGCCGATCGGCGACACGATATCGATGGCGCGACCGGTGATGGAATCCTTGCCGTGCTCCATGCGCAGCGGCTCGTTGGGATAGACCGGGGTAAGGTCGCCGAACTTGGGGCGGTTGCGGATCTGCTCGGGATCCATGCCGTTAACGGTCGTGATCTTGGCGAGGCCGGCTCGCTTGTCGCCGCCGCGCGAGGGGCGCAGCGAACCCTCGATGACATCACCCGTGCGGAGGCGTGCGGAGCGGATGAGGTAAGCGGGGACGAAGGCGTCTTCGTTGGACTTCATGTAACCGTGGGCATGGATGATGCCGGAGTTGTCCGGGCGAATCTGCAGGATGCCCTTAATATCGCGGAAGCCCTCGGCCTTCGCGGCGGTCGTGTAGATCTCCTCGACAAGCTCGGCCTTCTTCTTGCCGGTCGTCTCGATCTCGAACTCTTTTGCCTTCTCGCGCAGCTCGGCGACCTTCATGGCCGCAAGCTCCTCGCGCGAAAGCGTGGGCTCGGTGGGGGCGGCGTTGCGCTCCTTGTTGCGCTGCTTGCGGTCGCGCTGACGGCTGCGGCGGTCGTTGTTGCGATCGTCCTTGCGGTCGTTGCGCTCGTCGTTGCGCTTGTGCTGACGCTGTCTCTTATACACATCTCCGAG